>NZ_JBFUKF010000545.1:0-2700 GCF_056400985.1 Mucilaginibacter sp. P4_G9
CCTTTCACCTAAAACGGTCGAAGCAGCCATAACCAAAGTTCAGGATAAGGATGCGGCAAAAATTTTCAAATATATTTTACAACCCATTAAGGAAGTCCATTTTGATGGCAGGTATAGTGGTGTGATACAGAAATCGTTACTGACCACGCTTGGTATTGTAGGTTTACTGCTTATCGTTATAGCCTGCGTTAACTTCATCAATATGGCAACTGCGCAAAGCTTTAAACGGGCTAAAGAAATTGGTACCTGCAAGGTTTTAGGGAGTACGCCATCGGCAATATTTATCCAGTTTATGGCCGAAACTTCATTGATAGTTTTATCTGCCGGTTTATTGGCCGTTGTATCCGTGTGGCTGTTTTTACCTGTTTTAAACTCCTGGCTACAAACAACACTTACTTTTAATTTTGTGCAGAATAGAGCGCTGTTTGCCTTTATAGCACTCTCCGTAGCTATCATCACTATAGCAGCAGGTTTTTACCCAGCCTCGATTTTGAGCAGGTTTAAACCGGTGAACGCATTGAAAAACCAGGTGAATGGCGACTTGCAATCTGCCGGATTTAGCCGTAAAAGTTTGATAGTTATTCAAAATGTCATAGCACAGGTGCTCATTATAGGTACTATCATTATTACCATGCAGGTGCGTTACCTTAAAACTGCCGACCTTGGCTTTAACAAAACCGGGGTGATCATGCTGCCATTGCCCGATTTTGATAAGGGTAAAACAGATTTTCTACGTAACCAGTTATTGGCCAATCCGGGTATCAGCGCTGTTTCTTTTTGCTACCGGGCGCCATCATCAACTGCGGATAAAGGGGGCTCAATAAAATATGATGGTCGTGAATGGGAAAAATTTGTTGGGCGTACCGTTATGGGCGACGCCGGATATGCTAAAACTTTCGGTCTCCGTATCATTGCCGGGAGAAACATTGCCGAAGCTGATTCGGCTAAAGAATACCTGGTGAACCAACAACTCATGCAAAAATTAGGCGTAAAAGATCCGCAACAGATCATCGGTCGCAAATTTACGGCCGGCGATCTCTCCGATAGCCCTGGTACTATTGTTGGCGTAGTGAAAGATTTTCATGCCAAATCATTATACAAAGCTATTGAACCAACGTATATCAGCACCTTTCGCAGTGCCTATCAATACGCCGGTATCAGGATAGATATGAAAAACCGCGCCGAAGCTTTGGCCCAGGTGCAAAAAATATGGCAATCGGTGTTTCCTGATAACGTTTTTGAATATAGTTTTCTGGATGAGCAAATTGCCGGTTTTTATCAAAGGGAAGACCTGTTAAATAAGCTTATCACATCGAGCGCTATAATAGCGATTTTTATCAGCTGTCTTGGCCTTTTAGGGCTGATCTCACTGCTTACCATCCAGCGTACCAAAGAGATCGGTATTCGTAAAGTACTTGGTGCATCGGTGGCAAACATTACCGGCTTGCTTTCTGTCGATTTTATTAAATTGGTGCTCATCGCTATTGTAGTGGCCTCACCAATAGCCTGGCTCATGATGAGCAAATATCTGCAGGATTTTGCTTACCGCATAGCTATTCAATGGTGGGTATTTGCACTTGCTGCTGTTATTGCCATACTCATTGCATTTGTAACGGTAAGCTATCAATCACTTAAAGCGGCCATGGCCAACCCGGTAAATAGTTTGAGGAATGAGTAATTTTATGGTGAAGGACTTTCAGACAAAAGACTTTTAGAGCAAGGAGCAAAGACTTTTGGACGAAGGACTTTCGGGATAAAGATGTGTTTGTCTTCTTTTGTCCCTCGTTTTACTCTTTTATCCTTTGTCTGAAAGTCTTTGCTCCTTTGTCTGAAAATCCTTACTCACCTTTTCACTGTATCATTACCGTACACCCACTGTCACACTTACGAACACATTCGTATTGTTAACTTATGTTAATATATTGATTATTAGCTATTTGCTGTTTTGGTATATGTTTTAAACTACGTATCAAAATCTGCAGATAATATGATCAAAAATTACATCAAAATTGCCTGGCGAAATATAGTCAGGCATAAGGCTTATTCAAGCATTAACATAGCCGGGTTAACCGTAGGCATTGCAGCTTGTTTACTCATTTTTGTGATTATCAAATTTGAACTGAGTTTTGATACCTATCAGCCCAATTTCAAAAATATATACCACATTGTAACCCAGGAGAAGCATGAAGCCGATCTTACTTATAACCCAGGTATTGCAGTGCCCGCCACCGAAGCTTTGCGTTTAGATTTTCCGCAGGCAAAAGTAGCTGCTGTAAACAGCAGCTATGGCAGCCAGATAACGGTACCTGAAGGTGCAGGCAGCAACAATGGTGATAAGAAATTCACCGAGAACCTTGGCGTCCTTTTTATCGAACCACAGTTTTTTGACATTTTCAGTTCAAAATGGCTGGCTGGGAGTGCCTCTGTTTTGAAAGACCCGGATATGGTGGTGATTGATAAAAGCACGGCTATCAAATACTTTGGCGACTGGGAGAATGTGATTGGCAAAACCCTTAAAATGGATAATGTACTCACGCTCAAAATCGCCGGTGTAATTGAAGATGCCCCGGTAAACAGCGATTTTCCATTCAAGATAATGGTATCGTTTGTTACCTGGAAAGCGCATGGCAAAGATTATAACTACAGCAACGAATGGGGATCAACCAGCAGTAACCACCAGGTATTTATGCTGTTCCCATC
>NZ_JBFUKF010000546.1:0-2690 GCF_056400985.1 Mucilaginibacter sp. P4_G9
GTATTATATTGTATCATCTATAAAAATCATGCAGCTATGAAAAATCCGATTTATGTAGATTTAAAGCACGCTGATGGCAGTTCGAGAAGCATCATCATTGAACCGGTATTAAAGCACAACCTGGCAAATACCGGGGTATACAACATATACAAAACATCGGTTGACAATGAATCACGGCTATTTACCGAAGAAATGGAGATAGATGAGGCCAGCCCTTCTTTAGCTAATAAAGACAACCCGGACTATTTAGGGACAATTACTTTCCCCCAAACAGGCCCCTGGCATTATGATGGCGATCTGCTAAGCAATCGCGAGCAACAACAAATTATTTCCATATTGCAGCAAAAAGCTTAATTCACTCCTTTTACCTTCATTTTAAAGGTATATACCGCTTTGGATGCGGTTATAAATAGCATGTCCTTATTTTTACCGCCAAAGCAGATATTGGCTGTCCAGGGTTCATCTATATCTATATGTGCTATCTTTTCGCCTTTGGGGTTAAAAATGGTAACACCTTTGCCGGTAAGGTAGATGTCTCCTTTTTCATCAATCGTCATCCCATCGGATCCCTGTGCGGTAAAAAGGGTCCGGTTACTTAATGAGCCATCTTTATTAATCTCGTACCTATAGGTTTTGTTATCGCCAATATCGGCCACGTACAAATATTTACCATCGGGCGTACCTATAATGCCGTTGGGCCTTACAAATTTATCGTCGACTATTATAGCTTCATGCCCGCCTTTTGGCAGGTAATAGAGCTTTTGTCCGTCAAGGTCGGTTTTTTTGCGGGTCCAGTAATTGCGTTGGTAGTATGGGTCGGTTATGTACAAGCCATCATCCGGGCGTACCCAAACATCATTGGGGCCGTTAAATAATAGCCCCTTGTAATTGGCAAGCAGCACCTTAACCTTGCCTTTGGGACTGATAGACCATAACTGATTTTTTTCATCGGCGCAACTGATAAGGTTACCTTTTTTGTCAAAATACATCCCGTTACTACGGCCCGCGCTATCTAAAAAGATGGATAGCTTGCCATCGGTATCATACTTCCAGATCTTATCATTAGGCTGATCGGTAAAAAACACATTGCCTTTTTTATCAACAGCCGGGCCTTCGGTGAATGAAAATTGTTTAGCAACCAGCACAGCTTTGGTACCGGCATCATATAAACTTGTACTATCCTGGCTAAATACTTTGCAGGTGACAGCTATAAGGCATAATAAGATCAGAGAGATTTTTTTCATTTGCGGATGGTAATTGGTTAGCTAATATAGGTTGTTTAAAGGGAAAAAAAAGAAGCCCCCTCTAAATCTCTGCCAAAAAGCCCCACCTAAATCCTCCCCGGTAGGGAGGACTTAAAAATAAAAGCCTCCCCTACCGGGGGAGATTTAGAGGGGGCTTCTTCAATCTCATTAAAAACGCTATTTTTGCAACTTTATTAAAATACCGTTCAAAACATGAGTATTGCACTATCCGAACAGGAAATTATTCGCCGCGAATCTTTACAACAATTAAGGGCACTGGGCATTAACCCATACCCTGCCGAAGCTTTTGATGTTAACGCCTGGGCACAGGATATTACCGATAATTTTGCAAATAAACCCGAGGCCTACCAAAATGTAGTTATCGCGGGCCGTATCATGACCCGCCGCATCATGGGCAGTGCATCTTTTGCCGAGATCCAGGATTCAACCGGGCGGATCCAGATCTACCTGAAACGCGACGATATTTGCCCTGATGAGGATAAAACTTTATACAATACCGTATTTAAAAAACTACTGGACCTTGGCGATTACGTAGGTATAAAAGGTTATGTATTTTTAACCCAAACCGGCGAAATTTCCGTTCACGTACGTGAGCTGATTGTGCTGTCCAAGTCGTTAAAACCACTGCCTGTAGTAAGGCGGGATGACGAGGGCAATATATACGATGCATTTACCGATCCCGAGCTGCGTTACCGCCAGCGTTATGTGGATTTAACTGTTAACCCGGCTTATAAACAAATTTTCGTCAACCGCTCCAAAGTTATCAGCAGCATGCGCAACTATTTTAACGCGCAGGGATGGATGGAAGTAGAAACCCCGATATTGCAGCCCGTACATGGTGGTGCAGCGGCCCGTCCGTTTACTACACACCACAATACGCTGGATATGCCATTGTTTTTACGCATAGCCAATGAGCTTTACCTGAAACGCTTAATTGTTGCCGGTTTTGATGGTGTTTATGAGTTTGGCAAAATGTTCCGCAACGAGGGTATGGACCGCACCCACAACCCGGAGTTTACCGCCATGGAAATTTATGTGGCTTATAAAGACTATATCTGGATGATGGCCATGGTTGAGGAATGCCTTGAAACCGTTGCCAAAGCCGTTCATGGCATCCCGGTGGTACATGTGGGTAGTAACGAGATCAACTTTGCCGGTCCGTATGAGAAATTGTCAATGTACGATTCTATCCTGAAATATACAGGCATTGATGTATCCGCTATGGACGAGGCTGCCTTACGCGAGACCTGTGCCGAGCTTAAGATAGAGGTTAACCCAACCATGGGTAAAGGCAAACTGATTGATGAGATCTTCAGCGCCAAAGTGGAGCATAACCTTATTCAGCCTACCTACATCACTGATTACCCTATCGAGATGACCCCGCTTGCCAAAAAACACCGCACAAAAGTGGGCCTGGTAGAGCGC
>NZ_JBFUKF010000547.1:0-2679 GCF_056400985.1 Mucilaginibacter sp. P4_G9
CTTTATTTTTTATCCATTTGCCAATAGCTTGCTGCGGCGAGAAACCTAATTCTTTAGCAGCCGTGCGGTTGATAAGCACCGAATTGGTAGTATCGGTAGCAAAAGCAGGCGAAAAATCACGACCGGCAATTATTTTCAATCCTAAGGTTTTCACGTATTCAAAATCGGCAAACTCTGTTCGCGACATAAAATTGGCATGCTGTCCTTCGGCGTCAAAACCATGCACATCGTAAAAGCCGCCGGGCTCGCCAGACATCAGCGACACTGATGAAACCGCCCCGGAGTTCTGTAATTCGTCTTTAAAGGTTTTACGGTGATCATAAATATCGTTATTATCAATTTTTATCACCAGCGTTTGTTCCTTATCATACCCTAATGATTTGCTTTTTATATACCGCATCTGGTTTACAATAACAATAGTGCCGATGATAAGCATTACCGAAATACTGAATTGCAATACCACTAATCCCTGCCTGAAAATACTGCCGCCTTTACCCAGCTTCAGTTTGCCCTTTAAAGCCTGGATAGGCGAAAACGCCGACATAAATATGGCCGGATAGCTTCCCGCCAAAAAGCCTACTACCAAAATAACCCCCAAAAGAAACGACCAGATAGGCAGGCTATTCCAGGAGACAGTTAAATCATAACCCAACAATTGGTTATAGGATGGCATCAATACCAGCAGCAAGCCAACTGATAATGTACACGAAATAAGCGCCAGCATCAACGACTCGCCGATGAATTGCCATATTAAATGATTGCGCAACGCGCCCATTACTTTGCGCATCCCTACCTCTTTTGAACGCTCAACCGCCCTGATGGTGGCCAGGTTGGTGAAGTTGATACAGGCGATGAGCATGATAAGCGCCGCTATCGATATAAAAATAAAAACCACCGTTTTATCGCCATGCTTCACATTGTCAAAGGCCGAGTAGCGTTCAAAATAGATATCGTTAAGCGGGGTTAGCGTTAAATCAAACTTAGCGCCGAATTTTTGCATATCCTTGCCCATGTACTTATCCATAAACTGGGTAAAACGACGTTCGAGCGCAGTTTGGCTGCTGTGTTCATTTAAAAGCACATACACAAACAGGCCGTTGTTTATCCACACATTAAAGCCTGGATTTTTGGTATAATTGGCTATAGGCATTACCAAATCAAAATCAAGATGCGAGTTTGACGGCACATCTTTAGCCACGCCTGTAACTTTCAAATTCAACTGTTTATCAAACTGCACCACCTTTCCCATGGCGTTATCAACGGTGCCGAAATATTTTTTTGCAGTAGTTTGGGTAAGCACCACGCTGTTAGGATTATCAAGCGCTGTGGATGCATCACCTCTAAGAAGCGGAAAAGTAAACAGCTTAAAAAAGCCTGCATCTACGGCATAAACCTTCTTTTCGTTAAATGCCCTTTCGCCAAAGGAAACAAGATTATTTTGTGGCGATACCCGCACCGCCATTTTAATATCCTGAGGATAATCATTCAGTAGCGCCGGTGCATACGGGCCCGACAAGTACGGTACCCTCGGTTTCGCCGGATCAAACCCACGCATTACCCGGTAAATATTTTTACCCTGTTTATGGAATTTGTCGACACTAAACTCATTCATAATATACAGGAAAATCATGAGGCACACCGTAATGCCCATGGTTAATCCCAGGATATGGATCAGCGAAAAAGCCTTTTGTTTATAAAGGTTCCGCCAGGCTATTTTTAAATAATTCCTGATCATAATTTTTAAACTCTAAATCCTAATTTCAAAACGCTAAAAAGAAAAAACCCTAAAYTCTAATTTTAAAATTCTAAAYGMTTCTTCRCYACACTMTACACCCTGACCAATGAACTAATGAACCAGTGAACCRATGAACTAATTATTCGCTTCTCAAACTCTTCACCGGATTGCTTAATGCTGCTTTTATAGATTGAAAACTGATGGTTGCAAAGGCGATGAAAACTGCCAGAAATGACGATACGGCAATAACCCACCATTGTATATTTTGCCTGTAGGCAAATCCCTGCAGCCAATGGTGCATAAACAGCCAGGCTACCGGTGTTGCAAAAACTATAGCTATAAGTACCAGCTTGATAAAATCTTTGGAGAGCATGGCAACAATGGTGCTTACGTCTGCTCCCAATACTTTACGGATGCCTATCTCTTTACTGCGCTGCTCGGCGGCGTAAGCAGCTAAACCAAACAGGCCCAGGCAGGCTATAATAATGGCCAGCGAGGTAAACACTATTGATATGGTGCCCATACGTTGTTCGGCACGGTACGTGGCATCAAAATCCTCGTCCATAAATGAGTAATTAAACTCCCTGTTGGGCGATATTGATTTCCACCTATCTTTAATAAGCGCCATCAGCGAGGTGATGTTGGCGGTATTCACTTTTAAGCTCATTGCCCCGGTATCCTCGCCGTACATCAGTACTACAGGGCTGATATTGGTTTTTAACGAACTGAAGTTAAAATCCTTTATCACGCCAACAATATGAAAACCCTTAAAGGTTTTGGCCATATTATCCTGCGGAAGATATAATGTTTTGTTTATCGGATCAGGCACATCCATCAGTTTCGCGGCTGTTTCATTGATGATCATCGATGCGGTATCGGTTGCCATTTCTTTAGAGAAATTACGCCCTTTGGTGATTTTTAAACCCAGGGTATTAACGTAGTCT
>NZ_JBFUKF010000548.1:0-2677 GCF_056400985.1 Mucilaginibacter sp. P4_G9
ACATAGCACATGCCCATAAAAACGCGAAAGTTTTTGCGCTTCCAAAAACGGCATTATGGTTCTCGAAAAACTTGGGAAATACAGTTTCGAACACGTCTGATATAAAAGTAGCAACAGCGTACGGCGCCACGGCGTTGCTTAACGACCGGCTACTTTTAAATTCCTCAACTGTGTATGGTAATGCAATAAGCCCAAAAACAAGCAAATTATTAAGGGCGAGCACCACAACATCGTTAAGAAAATCGCTTAGCCCAAGGCAAATTAATGCAATAGCAGCATACATGGCATACATCATGTATTGGGCAAGATCAGGTCGGACATTGTCCTCTTTTATCTTTTTGCGCAGTTGGCTGGCTACTATAATTGCAATAACAGGTTCAAATGCAAAGTTCATATAATATAAATATCACCGGTAACGATGGATAATGGATCAAACAATTTAAAACTAATATTTTATTTGCATTAAACTAAATATAAGCGCTGTTTTACTACATAATAAGACTATTTTTCTTATATACACTGGGCGTTTGCCCGGTAATATTTTTAAAGATCCGCGAAAAATAGGATAAGTTTTCAAAACCGGTTTCGACAGCTATTTCATAAAAAGGAAGGTTGGTTGTGGTAAGCAGTAACTGTGCCCGCTCAATCCTTTTTGATTGAATGTAGGTTAAAGGGCGCTCGCCGGTATTTTCATAAAACAGGCGCGAAAAGTAATCAGTATTATGATTGGCCCGCTTGGCAAGGTCGGCTACGGTAATGTTTTGTTGCAGGTTGGTTTGTATATAATTTATAGCATCGGATATTTTAGAGTGAATGATGCTTTTATCTTCCATTAAAAAAACATCCGGTTTTAAAAACATCGATACAAGTTGCAAAAGCAAACCATAGGTTTCCATATAAGCATAAGCATGCATCTGTTCGTTCAATTCCTCAAAGGTTTTTTGTACCGGGCGCTTCTCATACACCTTGGGATTGTAGGATATATACAAAGTCCGGTTGGGGTTTAAATGCAGTATGCGTTTAAAATATTGCAATGCATTATCTGTGGCTTTTATTTTAAATAACTTGCGGTTGGATGAAAATAGAGATGCCCCATCAACTGATTCTTCTGCAAAGCAGATATAGTACTGGCTTAAATAGTTATCACAATAATAATTGCAAGTGGTAAAGCTTGGTATAAGATATACAAATTCTGGCTCCAGTTTAATGCTGCTGTCGGCATTATATAGTAAACCCTCGCCACCATCAATATAGTACAGCCGGTAAAAGGTACTGGTCACGTTTTTATAGTTCCAGTTTTTATTTAGCTCTACATGGTCGGTATTCAGCAAACTAAAAGTCGATCTTAAAATGCTTCTGTTCATTAGCCTATAATGATTGCAATGTAAACAAAAATTATAGACAAGTAATTTAAAAAAGTCGGATTTGTGCTAACTTAAGTTGTGTTTGTGAAATTTTTATCCGATTACACCATGTAGATTTATCTTAATTATAAACCAGGTAATTTACTTCATGCGAAGACCATTTTTTATACTGCTTAGTGTTGTATTGGTATCAGGAATTGCATTATACTTTTATTCATCGTCGGTTGATTTGCCCGCTGATGTGAAGGTGGCCTACGATGCATTACCCGGCAAACTTGATTATAATATCGACGTAAAACCCATTCTTTCTGATAAATGTTTTGCCTGCCACGGCCCCGATAAAAATAAACAAAAAGCAGGGTTGAGGTTAGATATTGCAGAATTTGCTTATGCCGAACTGCCCGAGGATAAAGGTAAAGTGGCTATTGATCCGGGCAATTTGGAGGGCAGTGAGTTTTTTCACCGTATCCTGTCTGATGATCCTAAGTACATGATGCCTTCACCCGAATCGCACCATACCCTTACCGCTAATGAAAAGGCCGTGCTGATTAAGTGGATTAAAGATGGAGCAGTATATAAACCCCACTGGGCATTTGTAAAACCCGTAAAACCGGATGTGCCCGATGCAGACGGTAAGGTTAACAACCCTATTGACAATTTTATACAGGCTAAGCTAAAACAGCAAAAACTTCAACCGTCTAAAGAAGCCGGTAAGGAATTGTTGTTGCGCCGTGTATCGCTCGACCTTACAGGTTTGCCTCCAACACTTGAGGAGATAGATAATTTTTTGAAGGATACCTCACCCAATGCTTATGAAAAACAGGTAGACCGCCTGCTGAAATCGCCACATTATGGAGAAAAAATGGCTGTTGACTGGCTGGATGTTGCCCGTTATGCCGATTCGCATGGCTATACGGTGGATAGGATCAGGGATATGTCGCCCTACCGCGATTGGGTGATCAAAGCTTTTAACACCAATTTTAGTTACGATAAATTTATCCAATGGCAACTGGCCGGCGATTTGATGCCGCACCCCACACGCGATATGATCGTTGCTACCGCGTTTAACCGTAACCATCAGCAAAATATGGAAGGGGGCATCATTGAGGAAGAATTTCAAACCGAATATGTGGTAGACCGCACAAATACTTTCGGTAACGCGGTGCTGGGGATGTCGGTAGGTTGTGCCAAATGCCACGACCATAAATTCGACCCTATTTCGCAAAAGAACTATTACGAACTGTTTAGCTTTTTTAATAATGTGAAGGAGGCCGGGCAGATATCTTATGACGATGCACTGCCAACGCCAACGC
>NZ_JBFUKF010000549.1:0-2677 GCF_056400985.1 Mucilaginibacter sp. P4_G9
GGTTGTGTTTGCATAGGTGCAGAGTAACCTACGAAGTTTTTGAAACTGCGTAGGTTACCTTTTAAATATATCTCCCATTCCATAAATAAATTATCCCTGGTGTGATTTATATATTTCTTGATTTTTCTTGATTTTTGCAGATGTTAATCTAATATTTGTTATGGAGAACCCACTCCTGATTTTTATCCCTTTTAACCTGATAAAGCGAAGAACCTATTATTTCCTTAAAAACCAATTAACTGATAATCAAACACAAAGGTGTTCCACCCCTGTTTTCAATAAACACTAAACAGCTGACTATCAGCACAAATGGCGTTCCACACCGTTCGGGGCGTACCAGGCGTTCCGGTGGAACACCTGCGGGCTAATATTTCAGGTACTTATCATACCAATCGATATACCGCTGCAGCCTATCCACCTGGTAACTTGGCACACTTATACCATGAAACTGGCCCGGGTAAAGCACCATTTGCGTAGGTACGCCCAGCGATTTCAGGGCCTGGTACATTTGCTCGCCGCCACCGGTTGGCACGTTAAAATCCTTTAAGCCCGACATGAACTGCGTAGGCGTTTTAATTTTATCGGCATGAAAAAAGGGGTACGATAACCTGATATATTTCTCGGGGTTTTTCCATGGGAAACCCAGCTCATTATCATATTGCACCACCCATTGGTCGGATCCGTAGATGGCTAATTGCAAAGCGCTGCCCGCTCCGCTGGATGCGGCTTTGAAACGGGTATCGGTAGCTATAGTGTAATCGGTAAGGACTCCGCCGTAGCTCCAGCCGCCAATTCCTAAGTGGTCTTTATCGGCAACGCCGGTTTTCACCAGCTCGTCAACGGCTCCTAACAGGTCCTGCACCTCTTTATTACCCCAATCGGCATAAATGGCTTTGGTATAATCAAGGCCTCTGCCGGTGCTGCCACGGTAGTTAACGGCAGCCACCGCATAGCCTGCCGATGCAAGGGTTTGCCTTATCATGTCAAACTCAAATTCGTCCTGGTCTGTTGGTCCGCCGTGGATATACAGGATAAAAGGCAGCTTTTTAGTTACTGTATCCGGCGTATACAATATGCCAGAAACCAGCGTACCATCGCTGCTAAACGACTGGAAACCTTTTACATGCGCCAGCTTAACCATGCTCAACCATTTATCCTGGTGAAAGGTAAGCCGCCTGATCTTGCCGTTCTCGATAGCTACCAGCTCATGCGGCATATATGGCGTAGTCATTTTGGCTACCCAAACGCCCGGCGAATGGCCTATCAGGCTTTCAAAACTACATTCGGCACCCTTATAAACAGTAGTTGATTTGCGGAGCAGCAGGTTGTATTGCGCAATGTAGCGGATGCGATCGCTGCTTACCAGGTAAACTATGTTCCTGCTATCCCGGCTCCAGGCATGATCGCTTACCGGGCGGTCGAGTGCTTCGGTAAGCACCTTGTTGTTTTTACCATCGGCATCCATTATACATAATACATCGTGCTGGTATATATAATAGCTGGCATCACTGGTCGACCTCAGGTAGGCGATGTGCTTACCATCCGGGCTCCAGAGCGGGGCAATATCATGCCCGGTAAATGTGGTAAGTTGATTGATCTCGCCATCGTCTTTGGCTTCTACCGTAAAAATGTCCAGGTTTTCGTTCTTATCCGGGTCGTTGGTATGGTTACTCACGAATGCAATAGTTTTACCATCCGGACTCCATACCGGCGATTCATCGTCCCTATCGCCTGTTGTTAGCGTATCAAGCTTTTTTTTATCGATATCATACAGGTACAAATGCGTGTGCAGGTGCTGCAGGTAGCCTTCAATATCCTGCTTAAAGTGGTAGCGGTCTATCTTTATAGGTGGGGTTGTTTTGGGCTTCTTACCATCATTTTCAAGATCTTTTATCACCAGCACCAGTTTTTTACTATCCGGCGACCATGCGTAATCTTCCAGGCCGCCTTTTTTAATATCGGTTAGCTTGTGTCCCTCGCCTCCCCTCCGATCCATGATCCAAACCTGGCCCCCATTTTTGGAGTCCCGCTCCGATATGAACGACAGGGATTTACCATCCGGTGTCCATTTAGGCGACGAAGCCGGCTCGCCTCCGTAAGTAAGCTGAATGGATTGCTTACCATCAAAGCTCTGCATCCACAGGTGCGACACCCGGTTATCCTTAACTGTATCTACTTCTGATAGGCTATAAACCAGCCATCTGCCATCTGGCGACAACTGTGGATCTGATAGTGTAGGGATGATATTTACATCGGAAGGTTTTAACGGGCGTTTGGCCGTTTGGCCGACAGCACCCGTGAAAGCAAACGCGGTAATGATAAGCAGTATGTGTTTGTTCATAATTACTAAAATCAATTGATCTTAAAGTGATCTATCCCCTCTTCAGGGGCCGGTGGCTACTTCTTCAAATACTTATCATACCACTCCACATAACGCTGCAGCCTGTCAGCCTGGTAACTTGGCTTAGTGATACCGTGGAATGAATCAGGATAAAGTATCAATTCTGTAGGTATCCCCTGCGATTTAAGGGCCTGGTACATTTGCTCGCTACCGATGGTGGGTACATTAAAATCCTTCAATCCAGACATATACAATACCGGCGTTTTTATTTTATCAGCATGGAAGAACGGGTATGATAGCTGGATCCATTTATCGGCGTTTTTCCAGGGCACACCC
>NZ_JBFUKF010000550.1:0-2673 GCF_056400985.1 Mucilaginibacter sp. P4_G9
GAACCAGGATGAGAACCTGGATGACGACGAAAAATCATTTTTTATTCCTTCAGTAGTTTTTTACAAACAGTCAACCGCACAATCAATAAATGTAGGCCTACAGTATAAGCGGCACAATCTTAATGCGGGGTTATGGGTTCGTACCAGTGGTTCAGGCGGGCCCACAGCCATTACGTTTTCGCTTATTTTTGATATTTTTATGAATAAAGAAGGCGGAGAGAAGTTTCGATTTGGTATAAGTCATGATGCACCCGTTTCGGGCGTTAATTATAGTAATACAAGTGGAACTACAGAAGGAAGTGTGGGGTATGAAACTACCCTCCCCTCGCGAACCGATACTTATCACAAATTTGCCGGCTCCAGGCGTTGTTTTGATTTTTATTGATGATTTTTTTATACATTTAGCATCATTTAACTTAAGTTGATGGAGAGGATCTATCCTAAAGTAATGCCTGAGCAATCTTACCTCATAGGCAAGCAGCATAAAAAGAAAACGGCTATTGCCGGTGGATGGATGCTGATAGCTTTTGGCGTTATTTTTATGGCGGTGATAATAAAATTTGCTACTTCGGGCGGCTCATCGGCTATTTTATCTTTCAGGACATTCCCAGCCGGCGATGATGCCTATCAGATAGCCAAAGAATACGTTGGCCCAACAATAAAAGAGAGAAATATTGTATTTGCTGACCGTTATCAGTTTGCTAAAAAATCTGATTCGGTATTTGTTATTAGATTTTACGTTACCTCGATTGATGAAAATGGAGGTAAGACTAAAACCAATTTTCAGATCACTTTAAAATATAACGGTGGCCCAAAAGCCGTTCAGGATAACTGGACAATGGTTGATATGAAAGAAAATCATGACTGATTCAGTGGGGTGCCTTGTTTTCTATATATTTAAAGATAAAAACAAGGTTTCACCATTAGATTCAAAAACCACTGAAAAAAAGTAAACATTATGGCAACCTTTAGTTGCTTAATATCGTGTTAACTGCAGATAAGGAAAATTAAAATAAGGTAGAAGCCCGCTATATGGGAGAAGCAGAACTACAAGAGTTGATTGCAGGCTGTTTACAGCATAACCGAAAAGACCAAAAGATGCTTTATAAAGCATTTTATGGCTTTGCTATGAGTATATGCCTGCGCTATGCCGGTAATAGGTATGAAGCTTCTGAAATCATGAACCAGGGTTTTTTAAAGGTGTTCACCAACCTGCAGAAATACGATACAGGTCGGCCTTTCATTGCCTGGGTTGGTCGTATTATGATGAATACCTCGGTTGATTATTACCGAAGTAACCTGAAGCTTTCGCTTAACGATGACCTGGATGCTGCTGAAGATATAGGACATAATGATCTACCCGACCAGAAATTGAATTACGACGACCTTATCGGGATGATACAGCAGCTGCCAAATGCCTACCGTACTGTGTTTAACCTTTTTGCTATTGAAGGCTTTTCGCACGAGGAAATAGCAACACAATTGGGTATCAGTACAGGTACATCAAAATCAAACCTGTTTAAAGCCAGGGAAAAATTAAAAAATATGGTAATCAATTCCAGACGGCTTCCGGAATCAAATTCCGGCGACTCACAACATAACATTGTTGCAATAGGTGCAATAAGCATAAGCATGTCTGTATTGATTGAATTAATAATAAAATGAAAGAGAAAAGCGAAAATAAATTGGATCAATTATTCAAAGACGGGGTATCCGGCTCTGAAGATCATATTGCTTTTCGTGAGGAGGATTGGGAATCAATGGAACAATTGCTGGATGGTAAATCCAATAAAAAGGCAATACTATTCCGTATAATTTATTACGCATCGGGCATTGCAGCATTGTTGTTGCTTGCTATCGGCTTATACCTTTATAATAAAGAAAAAACAGATCCAACAAATACGAATTTACAGAGCAAGAACACTAAAAATCAACCCAAAAAAGATAACGGCCAAAATGATCATCCGGTTAAAACACCTGCCGCTAAGCTGCAACCTCAACAGGAAAGTTTAGGAAGTAATAGTACACAAAGCCAAACGCCATTTCCATTAACTATCCCTGCTAAAGGACGTAAACACCCGTATCCTGGTATAATACCATTTAAAGGTTATGATAGTTTACCAATGGATACTGTTGCCGCCAGGACTAATAACCTGATGGCTGGTAAAACATTAAAAGATACTATAAAAGATAAGGCTGTTAATTTGGCAACTAACAATGCGCTGGCAAACAACAAAACGCAAACAACAAATACAGCTGCGGTTGATACGGTTTTAGATAAAAATAAAATTGCATTGGCAAATAATGGCGTAAAAAACAATGATGCTATATCTGATACAATAACCCAAAAGGCTGCTGCGAAGGAAGCAAAAAAACAAATAGCATCAGTTAAAGCCTCTGCGTTGAGGAACCGGCCGCAATTTTCTATCAGTGTATTGGCTGCATCTGATGCCAATGCGGTTAACTCATTTAATCACAGCCAAACCGGTACTAATTATGGCATACAATTTTCGGTACGTTTAACCAGGAAACTGATTATAAGTACTGGTGCTGCTTATGCAATTAAGCCATACTCAAGCAGCAGTGGAAGTTATAATTCATCGTCTTATAGCCCATCAATAACGCCAACCAATATCCAGGCAAATTGTAAGGTTCTTGATATTCCTTTAAATG
>NZ_JBFUKF010000551.1:0-2662 GCF_056400985.1 Mucilaginibacter sp. P4_G9
CGATTGTACCGATGTTTAAGTGCGGTTTACTGCGGTCAAACTTTTCTTTTGCCATGATTTATAATTATTTTGTAGGTTAATTTATACTTAAAAATGTTATTCTTTATTCTCTTTTACGCTATTGARCCAACAATGGGATTTGAACCCATGACCTCTTCCTTACCAAGGAAGTGCTCTACCACTGAGCTACGTCGGCTTATTTTTGATTTCGGATTTGGGATGTTTGATTTCGGATTTACCTTAATCATCCATTCTTATCTTTAATCTCAAATTTTCAAATCCGAAATMGAAATTTCGAAATCCTTTGAGCGGAAGACGAGGTTCGAACTCGCGACCTATAGCTTGGAAGGCTATCGCTCTACCAACTGAGCTACTTCCGCTTGTTTAGTTCTCCATTTGCAGTTTTCAGTATACTAACCTGATAATGCAAATCCGTAACCTTTTTTAATCAAGTTAGCAGTCCTCAATCATCTGATAACTTTAATTGTTATCCGAAAACTGAAAACTGCTTACTCAATAAGTGGGGAGAGAAGGATTCGAACCTTCGTAGCCGAAGCAGCGGATTTACAGTCCGCCCCATTTGACCGCTCTGGTATCTCCCCATTAGTTGATTTCGGATTTGCAATGTTCAAAGTTGAAGCTAAACATTACACTTCCGAAAAAAACTGAGCCTCCTATCGGGATCGAACCAATGACCTACTGATTACAAGTCAGTCGCTCTACCAGCTGAGCTAAGGAGGCTTATATTTATTTAGCCTTTCAATTATTGAAACCTTTATGGCTCCTTTTATCGAGCGGCAAAACTAATAAGCTTTTTTATATTTTAAAGAACAATCTTCACAAAAATTTGCTGCGGTCAGCACCTCTCTGAAAGGGATTGCAAATCTACAAAAATTTCACCCTTTGCAAAATTTTTTATCAAAAAAAATCGACGGGCTGTAAACCCGTCGATTTTTACCAAAAAATGGCCTTTTTTATATTAAAATCCCTCTTCTACTTCCGTTAATATCACCTTTTTGGCGGCGGCATCGGCAATAGTTTTCTTCTGCTTATGCTTTTCAATCTGCTTGCGCAGGCTTTCAACTGCTAAATCCGTTGCCTCTTCAAAACTTTTGCATTTCTCTTTTGCGAAGATCTGGTTACCCGGCAACAATAGCTTGATCTCGGCAATTTTGTTTGCCTCATCTAACACATTCTCAAGCTTTAAGTAAACTTCGCCGCTAATAATATGGTCATAAAATGTATCCAGCTTATCAGCCTTTTTTTGAATAAAATCTAATAATTTTCTGTCTGCGGTAAAATGAATTGATTGCACTGTAATTTTCATGTTTCCTCCTTAATTACGCCTTTGGATGGGCTTGTTTGTAAATAGACTTTAATCGTTCAACTGAATTATGCGTATAAATTTGGGTCGCGCTAAGGTTAGCGTGGCCCAAAAGCTCTTTAATGGAGTTCAGGTCGGCTCCGTTGTTTAGTAAACTCGTTGCAAATGTGTGCCTTAGCACATGAGGGCTCTTTTTATTCTGGGTTGATATGTTGGCGAGGTATTTCTGCACTATCAAATAAATTAGTTTGGGGTATGCGTCGGCACCCTTAGTTGTAACGATTAACATTACGGAATTGTTATTAAAATTTTGATTTTTCTTTAATTCCAGGTATCGCCCAAGCAAAATCCGCAACTCGGTATTGATGGGGATAATGCGTTCTTTATTACGCTTGCCAAGCACTTTTAGTGTGCCTTCATAATCATTAATATCGCTGTCTTTCAGGCCCAAAAGCTCGGCCAGGCGCATGCCGGTACCAAACAGCATTTCAACCACCAGCTTGTTCCGTAAACCTTCAAAATCATCATCTGTAACAATATCGTTATCGAGCATTTGGGTAAGGCTTCCACTTTCAACCACAACCGGTAGTTGCTTTGGTATTTTTTGCGAGCGGATTTTTGATGCCGGGTTTTGCGCAATCACTCCTTCCTGCAGTAAAAACTTAAAATATTTGCGTAGGGTGGCCATCTTACGGTTTACAGAACGGGCCGTAAGTTTTTGGTTAATAAGCTCCACCATCCAGTTGCGGATGTCGTGGTAACTGATCTGGGCGGGATGTGTAATTATGGGTTCGGGAACAACTTTGGCATTACCAGGGTTGTTAAGGAAGAGCATGAACTGATCCAGATCTGACTGATAAGCAGATACCGTGTGAGGCGAGTACCGCTTTTCGAATTTAATATATTGGATAAAACGCTCTAAAAACATAAAAACTATTTGAACATCCAGAGAATGAATGTACAAATAGTTTTGTTAATATAGTGTCGGAAAATCTGAAAAAATTCTTTTGAGGGAATTAAACAGTTTCGATATTCATATTTTGCTTGTAGATGGCATGTTTAACAACATGACGACGGGTTACAGATTTTTTTTCAAAAGCCTGACGACTGCGTAGTTCTCTTAAAACACCTGTTTTTTCAAATTTCTTTTTGAAGCGTTTCAATGCTTTGTCTAATGATTCGCCGTCTTTTACGTTAATAATGATCATAATTTCCTAAATACCTCCTTTCAAGGGAGGGCAAAGTTAACTATTTGGTTTTGAATATCAAATAGGTAAGGGAAAATAGTTGACTGGGTTGATTAGGCAGGTAGTTTTCTGCGTGCTTGGCGATTTGCGA
>NZ_JBFUKF010000552.1:0-2662 GCF_056400985.1 Mucilaginibacter sp. P4_G9
ACACCAATCTCTGGCCCCGCATGAGTGTAAACACCGGCGTGGGTAATTCTTGGGATTGAGGCCCCAACAACATTACAGATGCCTAAAATTGTTGCCCCCCTTTCTTTAGCAATTTCAATCGCAGCCATCGTATCTGCTGTTTCGCCAGATTGGGATATGGCAATTACTATGTCCTTTTCACTGATAATAGGGTTACGATACCTAAACTCCGAAGCATATTCAACCTCTACAGAAACACGCCCGTATTCCTCAATTAAATATTCGCCCGCTAAACCGGCATGCCAGGATGTGCCGCAGGCTATAATTATTATCCGTTCGGCATTTTTTAGTTTATCGGCATATTCTTTAACCCCACCTAACGCAACTTTGCCCACTTTCGGAATARTGCGTCCGCGCATACAATCTTTTATTGAACGCGGCTGTTCAAATATTTCCTTTAGCATAAAATGCTCAAAACCACCTTTTTCAAGCGATTCGAGTTTCATCTCCAGTTCCTGTATAAGTGGCGTTTGAATCACATTATCCAATCGTTTAACTAAAAGTCCTTCACGTTTAACCAGCGCTATTTCATTGTCTTTTAAGTAGATAACATTCTTGGTGTATTCTACAATAGGTGTTGCGTCCGAGGCTATAAAGTATTCACCATCGCCAACGCCTATAACCAGCGGGCTTCCTTTTCGGGCAGCTATCAATTGGCCCGGGTTTTCCCTGTCTAATATAACTATGGCATATGCGCCAATAACAGTATTTAAAGCCAGGCGAACGGCTTCCAACAAATCTGTTTGTTCAATATTTTGTATTTCTTCAACTAAATGGATTAAAACTTCTGTATCTGTTTCGCTCCTAAATTTATGCCCCCGGTTTATTAACTCTTCTTTCAGTGTTGAATAGTTTTCAATGATGCCATTATGAATAATGTGTAACCGGTTGTCATTTGATGCATGAGGATGCGAGTTCAGATCAGATGGTACACCATGCGTAGCCCACCGGGTATGGCCTATTGCAATTAATCCGCTTGTATCCTGGGTCTCGGCAAAGTTTTCAAGGTACGATACTTTGCCAACCTTTTTATAAACGTTAAAACCCTCCTGGTTGATAATCGCAATTCCAGCGCTATCATAACCACGGTATTCTAATCTTTTAAGGCCTTTTATTACAATTGGCCACGCGTCACGAAATCCGATATAACCTACAATTCCACACATAACTTTGGTATTTTGATGGTAATTAATTTATTTGGTAAACAAATTTATCTAATTGATTACCAATACCCTATGGGATACGCCGATTGAAGCTAAAATTGTAAACAGCAGCAATTTTTTACACAAAAAGATGTAAAATAGCTCAATCACATTTACATATTTGCATAATAATTAACCAAAAAGGTTTTTAAAAGAAATATTAAGCATCTAAAAATGAAGTACAGACAGTTGATTTCCGCTTTTTTTGATTTATAATACAGGACGATTGCCTAAACATGATGCCTTTTGTTCTTCGGCAAGCCCTGGCTGTCCCTTTTTTCCTCACTCTCAAAACATCAAAAACATGCTGTAACTGGTAATAAATCTCGTTCTGTTTCGTAAGTGTCCCCATTTCTTAGGATATTTACCACATACAGCAGCAAGGGAAACTTAGTGAATATAGCAACGGATATACAGCAAGATGATTTTGAGGGACATACCTACATTATAGATGATATATCTTTTGCTGCTATTACCGAAACTATAATACTCCAAAGATCAGAAGCCGGATTTGACAACCATCCCTCTGGTTATAAACACATTATTCCACAATTAATTACAATAAACCAGGGCACATTTGGCCATGAGTATAATGCGGCCAACTTTCCTGTGGTAACCCTAATTCAGCAAAACAACCAGCTGTTACTCACCTGCGGTTGCAACTTCCCTCATCATAAACTTTGTGAGCACCAGGCTTTGGTGCTCACTGCCATTATTAAAAAAAGCGAACTCCGTATTTTTTATGATGCGCATTTAAGGGATGATAAACTCAGAAAAGCAGCCCAAGATTATGGCCTTGAAAATGAAACCGATCTTGATGAATTCTTTACGGTTAGTTACGAGGACAAAAAAGCCCAAATCCACCCCAAATTAGCTTCGCTTATCCCTGTTACCAAAGAAAGTTTAGCTTCATACAGTCAAATGGTACTGGCGCCGCAAATTGCCGCTCCTAAGCAATCAGCAGATGATACCGGCCAAACTGTTTGTGTTGTTTTAAAACAGCATAAGTATTACAAGTACCTTTTTATTGAGCTTTATCAGGCCCAAACTACTAAAGATGGCAAAATAAAGAATCCATTAAAACCGGTAAACCCTTTAGATCACATTTGGGAAACCGAGGATCATGAGCAGTTAAAGTTTTTTACCGGGGTTAATAAATTTCAAAATCACGTCAATAATAAAAGGTCGGCAGCAGATATTTTAGCTTTGCGGGCCATTGTTAAAAATCCATTGAAGTATGATTTTTATTATCATAACAGCGAGGTATCTGATAATATTACAGCAGCCTCGATAGCTCCGGTAAAAGTGGGCTTACTCCCACATGATATTAATCTTAACATCAATCCCCGGGGGCCATTTTATGAATTCTCGGGGCAGCTTAAAATCAATGACGTTTTATATCAGCTAAAAGACCTTAGTAT
>NZ_JBFUKF010000553.1:0-3126 GCF_056400985.1 Mucilaginibacter sp. P4_G9
TTACGAAGGTTTTTCAAACGAGGTTTTATGGCCGGTTTTTCATTACTATGCATCAACCTATGCCAATTACAAGCAATCTAACTGGGATTATTACCAGGCCGTTAATAAAAAGTTCAGGGATGTAATTCTTAGTATTGCCGAGCCTGGCGACGTGATCTGGATTCATGATTACCAGCTATTGCTGTTGCCAGCCCTGGTTAGGAGCGAATTGCCCGATGTTTCCATAGGATTTTTCCTGCATATCCCATTTCCATCGCATGAAATGTTCAGGCTGATACCATGGCGGTCGGAATTGCTGGATGGAATGCTTGGCGCCGACCTGATTGGTTTTCATACGTTTGATGATGTACGCCATTTTTTGGGCGCAACAACCCGCATTTTGCCGGTAACCTCGTCATCAAACATCATCACAACAGGCGAACGGTCAATTGTGATAGAATCATTCCCGATGGGGATAGATGAACAGAAATATGCATCGTTACCGCTACAGGAAGATGTGCACCACCAGATTGAGCTGTTAAAGAACAATTTTAAAGGTATTAAGCTCATTCTGTCTGTCGATAGGCTCGATTATAGCAAAGGCATACTTCAACGTCTGCAGGCTTTTGAATTATTGCTGCAATTACACCCCGAATGTATTGAAAAGATAGCATTGTATATGATTGTGGTACCATCGCGGGATACAGTACCGCAGTATGCACACCTGCGCGATGAGATAGATAAAAAGGTAGGTAATATCAATTCCAGGCTATCAACATGCCTTTGGATGAACAGCGGAAACGCATGATACCAATGCGGCAACTGGTAACCAAATTCAATATTTCGCATTGGGTTAAAATATTTATGGATAGGTTGAAAGAAGTGAAACTGATGCAACGGTCTTTGCAGGCCAGGCACGTAAGCAACTCGACAGAGCAGTCTATCATTAACCGGTATATCAAAACAAAAAAACGTATTATATTTTTAGATTATGACGGCACGCTGGTAGGTTTTAAATCAAATATCGAGCAGGCAAGTCCGGATGCGGAGCTTTATAACATTATTAATAAACTCACCGAAGACCCTGCCAACCAGGTAGTATTGATAAGCGGCCGCAAGCACCAAAATCTTGACGAATGGTTTAACCTTGCCAATATTTACCTGATTGCCGAACATGGCTCATGGTTTAAGCAGCAAGGCACGTCGTGGCATAAAATTGCAGGTCTGTCAGATCAGTGGAAACAAGATATTTACCCCATCCTGGAAACTTATGTAGACCGCACTCCGGGTTCGTTCATCGAAGAAAAAACATACTCACTGGTTTGGCACTACCGCAAGGCCCAGGCTGGCTTAGGCGAGCTTAGAGCGGGCGAATTAATGAATAACCTTAAATATCTTGCCAGCGATAAGGGCTTACAGTTACTGCCGGGGGATAAGGTATTGGAAATTAAGAACATGGATATTAACAAAGGCAAAGCCGCCTTAACTCTTACCGAAGGCAAAGACTATGATTTTATTATTGCCTTTGGTGATGATCATACCGATGAGGATATCTTTAAAGCACTGCCAGATAGCGCTATAACCATTAAAGTTGGAAGTAATTTATCCGCAGCTAAGTTTTACCTGCGCAATCCGCAGGAGGTACGCCAACTGCTTACAAGTTTTACCAAGCATGTTGCGGTAGAGGTAAGTTGAAAGGTTGGAAGGTTAGAAAATTGTTGTAAAGTTGGAGGGTTAAATTGTAACGTTTCAACGTTCCAACTTTACAACAACTTTCTACCCCTTCAACATTACAACCTTTCAACATTCCAACTTTCCAACAACCTATAAGAAAATCGGCCTGTCCAGCTTAATGGCTATGCGGTATGCCGCGTTCATTAAACCTACATGGCTATAGKCCTGCGGGAAATTACCCCATTGGCTGCCATCGTTTTCGTCTACATCTTCACTAAACAGCAACAGGTGATTGGAGTATTGCAGCAGGTTGGCAAACTCACGTTGTGCATCATCAATACGCCCAACGCTGGCTAAAGCTTCCACATACCAAAATGCGCATATCAGGAAAGTTGTTTTGGGTTTACCAAAATCATCTTTATATAAATACCTGTAAAATAACCCATTAGGTGTTTTCAGCTCTTTTTCTAATGCAAGTAAATGATCTTTTGCTCTTTGTGATTCAGGATCGAGGTAATTCATCATAATCAACTGCAGCGTACTGGCATCAAGGTTTGAACTCCCTGCCGAATTGGTGTACACCTTCCTGACAGGATCATAACAGCTTTCAATATGCGCGGCTGCGCGCTTTTTTAACGATATAGCTTTATCAACCAGCTCTTTATTATCAATTGTACGTGCCATTTTCTCCGCGGCAGATGCACCGGCCCACTGGAACAGGTTGCTGTAGCAATGTATATTGGCCATGTTCCTAAACTCCCAGATGCCGGCATCTTTTTCATCTATAGTACGTTCAATTTTATTAAGCAGCGATTCGATCCATTTCACTGAATCTTTTCGCTCCGAAAAAACAAAGCGATGATCTGTATACAGTGGGAGCATGGAGATCATCACCTGGCCGTAAATATCATTTTGTATATGCTCTGATGCCTGGTTGCCTACGCGTACCGGCTGGTTACCCATGTAACCGTCCAAATCGGTCAGTATATGCTCAACCAGGTCTTTTTTGCCCGTTATACCATAAAGCGGCTGGTAGCGCTGCTCGTCGGAAAAAGAGATATCTGTTACATAGCCAAAGTATTTTTCCATTTCCTCAAAATGCCCAATGTGGTTGAGGGCGGTTATAACATAATAGGTATCTCGCAGCCAGCAATAGCGGTAGTCCCAGTTACGGCCGCTTCCCGGCGATTCGGGCAAGCTGGTAGTACTTGCAGCTATAATTGCTCCGGTATCTTCAAACTGGTGTATTTTAAGCGCCAGCCCCGAACGAATTACAAAAGGCTGGTAATACCCGGCTATGGATGAGTGCTTGATCCATGTGCGCCAGTATTGGATGGTTTCTGCTAAAAAGCGTTCTGTGGTAGTTATCAATGGCGCTTCCAGGGGTTCGCCATAGGTAAGTGCGAGGTATTTTATCTCGTTAAGCACAAATGGCTGCTCATCAAACACATAACTTATAGGTATATTGGTTGT
>NZ_JBFUKF010000554.1:0-2647 GCF_056400985.1 Mucilaginibacter sp. P4_G9
CCACAGGTGACAGCCAGATAGTTAGCAGGAGATTTTAATGGAACAGCCGGAACTATTTGTTTTTGCCGGGCCAAATGGCGCCGGTAAAAGCACGCTGTCATCCTCTATGGTACCACTTGGTACTCCTATTTTTGATGGCGATAAAGAATTTATACTGCTTAAAAAGCAATTTCCAGGTTTAAACAGCGGTAATTTATATGACGCAGTTAACGGGCATGTGTTTTCGGATTGGAAAGAAACCATGCAAGCCAAAAATGCAACCTGTGCTTTCGAGACTAACTTTCGAACAGAAGATATCCTGAAATCAGTCAATGAATTTAAGCTTAAGGGCTACAGTACCCGATTATTTTTCTTTGGCCTGGATGAAATTGCTATGTCTTTTGAGCGTGTACGTTTAAGAGTAGCTAAAGGAGGGCATGATGTATCGGCAGATAACATCAAAGCCAATTATGAGCAGTCTTTAATTAACCTACAAAAATATTACGGTGCTTTTGACCAGGTTATCCTGATGAAAGCCGCATCTAAGGAAAAGGGACAAAATATTTCAGTATATCTGAAATACGCGGACGGCAAACTTGTTGAACAGGCTCCTAGTTTACCGCAATGGGTTAACCGCATTGCTCAAGACATGGGTACATCCATGGAGAAAACGCAAGAGCAACAACGTATAATAATAAAACCAGAACAAGATCAGAATCCTGGGCGTTCATTGGGTAGCGGCGGCATAAAGCGATAATTTGCGAGGGTAAAAATTATATGTGCCGTGTCCCCCTTCTTCAACTACACACACTCAGTCATATCACCGCTTAAACAACCGGGGCTGTTAGCAGGAAAACTGTCAAGGGGCACGGCGATAGCCGTGATTTATATACCCTTGACGGTTTTCCTGCGTAGCTATCTTTGTGACCGCGGTGCTGTGACTAACCGATGACTGCGTGCCGGGAAAGGCAGGTGTGTATGAGGAACGAATACACTCCTGCACGTGCGGCGGCGAGGCTGGCGGCGTAATGGAACCCGGAGCGAAGCGCGTGGTGAAATGCAGCCGCCTGTCGCAGCCGTATGACCACTTCCACTGCAAAAAAAATATCTATTTGTTATAGTAACAGCGCCCTTGCTCAACGCGACACATGTTGGCCCTGAGATTTTTTCTTTCGTTTTTTCTTTGCCTCTGCTTCGCTTTCCGGGACAATATTAGCACCTCCTGTATACATTGGTTCCAGCATTACTTCCAGGAAGCTTGCTGCTGTCTTACCTGCTGTGGATAACATTGCGGCCGTTGTCGTAAATAGGCCATCCGCAACTCCTTGCGCAAGTTCATTAGCCACCGACCTGCTTTCATAATTCTGCGAAGCACCTTCGGCCAACACGCCCATCTGCTCTCGCTGCAATAGCTCGCCGTTCTTCTGTACATTGGCGAATGCCATCGTATCTTTAAGCTGCCTGTCAAACCCAAAAAGGCTGTCAAAAAGAGATTCCCCGCTCTGTTTAAATGCCACCCGGTCAAACTGCCCCATCTTTTTAGAATGCTTCGCATTCTTTCCCCTTGACGTATTCATCGGGCTAAGCTTGATCTTATTGGTTATATCCTTACGGCTTACAATAACCTGCACATGCATCTGCTCGCCCGCTTTACGTTCTCCCCGTTGTTTCAGGCCTTGTTTTACTTCAGGGTCATTGTAGTTGTAATAACGGTGTTTTTCCAACTTGGCAAACCATAACAGGTCTTCGTTACTGTTCACACCATCCCGGTTAAAGTTTTTAGCATAGGCATCCATCACTCTTACTGCAAAGCCCTTCATTTGTTCTTTAGCACCCTCCTCACCATACTGTTCTTTCAGAAACCTGATCTCCTTCTGGCTCGGGCTGATATTGACCAGGAAAAACTTAGCATCGTCTTTACCCAGCTTGGCGACATTATTATCGATACTGCGCATGACCTGGTAAGGTTCGATCCTCATCTGCTGACCATTGAACCAGTATTCGGGTTCCTGCTTATAGTCAAGCCTGTTCTCTTTTTCCAGGTAATTTACCAGCCCCGCGCTGCTGCCTTTATTTGCCGCTTCTTTGCTGTCTGTAATATTGATAAACATAATGCCCCTTAACCCCCTAAAGGGGAATTAAAATACAAGATTAAAGCAAACTAATTTGCGATCTGGTAACAGCGATCAGCTCCTCTTTTTCCCGGCCCGATGTCATCATCCCGAAAGCCTCCCTTGATCTGATATAGCCGTCAAGAATGAACAGGAACTGTTTTTTCAGCTGATCTTTACTTTTTTGGTTTTTCGAAATGTTATCCATCAGCGCATCTATTCCTGTTAACTTTTGCGCCAGAACGTGCTGATTATTCAGCAAATCCGCATTCGCCTTGAGGATTTGCGTATTAAAACGTTCGATGATCTTGGCTTGTGATACTGAAACCCGGTCCATTTCTGTTTTAATTGGAATGAGCAGCATATTCTCCTGGCTTTTGATAAAACCGATATACTGTTGGTGATTCTTCATCAACGCATTTTTTAGTAATTCATCATTCAGGTCCTGCGGGTCTTTCTTGCTTTTATAAAAGTAATCGACCATCTGGATAAACACCTGCCGCTTAGTCCTGCCCAGTTTAAGGGCGATCTTTTCAAACTTTTGATCTACCGTAACC
>NZ_JBFUKF010000555.1:0-2639 GCF_056400985.1 Mucilaginibacter sp. P4_G9
TACCTACCTGCGTGGCCAAAAGGTGAATTATGTTTGGTGTAATGCCCGCAAAAAAGCTGTCCCATTTTATCATAATACCGGTTTCGAGATCGTCTCAACAGAATTTGAAGTGCCGGAAATTGGGCCACATTATGTGATGTATGTTAAATTAAGATGAAGTTTTAGGCGAAAAAGAACACCTTTTTTACTTTTTCATTAAGAATTTAGAATAAAATGCTGAATTTGCAGCCCTCACATATAATGACCCATATAATCATATGAAAACTGTAGATCAAATTAGTTTCGCAGGCAAAAAAGCCCTAATCAGGGTTGATTTTAATGTGCCCTTGGATAAAAACTATAAAATTACTGATGATAACCGGATGACGGCGGCGCTGCCAACTATAAAAAAGATTTTAAAAGATGGCGGCAAAGTTATCCTGATGTCGCACCTGGGCAGACCGAAAAGCGGGCCTACAGAAGAATTTTCATTAAAACATGTTGTGCCTCATCTATCCGATCTGTTGGGGCAGCAGGTTGAATTTGCTGATGATTGTATTGGCGCGCAGGCAGTTGAAAAAGCTAAGAATTTGGGTAACGGCGAAGTGTTGTTATTAGAAAATCTTCGTTTTTACAAGGAGGAAGAAAAAGGCGATGTAGCCTTTGCAGAAAAACTATCGAAATTAGGTGATATATACGTAAACGATGCGTTTGGTACTGCTCACCGCGCGCACGCTTCAACGGCAATTATAGCACAGTTTTTTCCTGATGCCAAATACTTTGGTTACCTGATGGCAGCCGAACTGGCTAATGCCGAAAAAATCTTGAACGGAGCTGCAAAACCTTTTACTGCTATTATGGGTGGTTCTAAGGTTTCTGATAAGATCCAACTGATAGAAAGATTGCTGGATAAAGTAGATAACCTGATTATTGGTGGAGGCATGGCTTACACCTTTGCTAAAGCAGACGGAGGTAGCATTGGTACATCGCTTGTTGAAGCCGACAAACTTGATCTTGCCACAAGCCTGGTACAAAAAGCTAAAGATAAAGGTGTAAAACTTTATCTGCCTGTAGATAACGTGGTCGCCGATGCTTTTTCAAACGAAGCAAAAACCGATGTTGCAAAAACCGGTCAAATTCCAGACAACTGGATGGGATTGGATATTGGTCCTGAAACGGTAAAATTATTCAGCAAAGTAGTTGAAGAATCAAAAACCATTTTATGGAATGGCCCAATGGGCGTATTTGAAATGGAAACATTTTTGGTGGGTACAAAAGCTATAGCCGAGGCTGTAGTAAAAGCAACCGAAAACGGAGCATTCTCATTAATTGGTGGTGGTGATTCTGCAGCTGCGGTTGCTAAATTTAACCTTACCGATGAGGTTAGCTATGTATCAACCGGTGGTGGCGCACTGCTGGAGTATATGGAAGGCAAAGAACTACCGGGTGTGAAGGCTATTAACGACTAAATGATTATAACGAGTTAGTGAGTGTAACTATTAGTGCTCAAATAGATTATATCTTAAGTAGTATATAGGCATTCATTTGTTTTATTTATCATATTTAAAAAAAGGACTTTTCAAGCAGCTGATAGCTGCCCGAAAAGTCCTTTTTAGGTTTAGTTTATTTTAACTGATGATACCACATCATTCGCGTTTGGCAATAGGGTGGTAAAGTTTGAGGTGTTTGATGTACGTATCCACGAAGTACCGCCAAAGTTATTGCTGCTGTACATGGTCACTGTCCATCCGGCCGGTACTTTCATTGAGGACGCCCAGTTGTCAACAAAACCATAAGCCTGTAGCTGAGCCAGGGTGTAGTTACCCTTTGGTATATTCCCTGTTGCTGTACCGGCATAATTAATATTCTGGTAAAAATTAACCCCTACAGCAGGCGTTCCTGTATTAAAAGTGGTACCCTTACCATACAGCGCATTTGATACACTGCTTAAATAAGTATGCGTGTCGGCATTTGGCAGGTTGTAATACAGGTAAATGCCATAGTTATTGTTTACAGTTTGTGTAGCCAGTGATGCGGCAGTTGATGAGCTTGTGCTTTGAATATTAATGGCCGCCGGCCCAAGGTTGCTTGCCGCAAGGCCCGGTACTGCTGGTACCGAGTAAGTGCCATAAATGGCGTTCCAGCTGTAGTCAACTTTTGAGCCTACGGTTACACCATTAAAGCTTAAACGGGATGCTGCCGGTCCGTAAAAGTAAAATGAAATGATCTTTGTAGGCATCAACTGGCGTAGCGCGGTAACCAAATAAACAAACGAGCTTGAATTAGGCTGCCCGGTTCCGTTGTTGCCGTAATCAGCGTATTCATCATCAAAGTCAATTCCATCAAGTCCGTAAGTTGTAACCGCATCGCTCAGTAATTGTGCATATGCGGTAGCGGATGCCTGATCGGGAAAGTTACAAATGCCGGCACCCTGGTGGTTACCTAAAATTGATAGCAGTACTTTAATGCCTTTAGCCTGTAAGGGTTGTATATAGGTTGCCTTATTGCTTAGTACATTGGTTACCTGTGTATTAAAAAATAGTTCGGCTTTTTGGGTTGTGGTATTGTAATTGATATTAGCTGCAAATATAATGGCAATATCAAACAACTGCTCACCGGTTGAAAGGTAGTAATTGCCCACGTTACGGATATCATTATTA
>NZ_JBFUKF010000556.1:0-2625 GCF_056400985.1 Mucilaginibacter sp. P4_G9
GCCTTTACCTTAACCAAAATTTGTTGCGTATCGGGAATTGGCTTATTTACCTCCACGGAATGTAAAACGTCGACACTGCCGTATTGGTCATAGATTATTTTTTTCATTGATTTAATTCTTTCTTAAAATTTATTGTTCGAGAAAACAATCAGCCACTCAATGACTTATAAGGCCGCGCGTATAAAGCGCGATATCGATAACATTGAGGTGATCGTTTTTCGCTGTAAAATTACCGGAACAGAAATTGAATGTCGTTGACTTGGATCAACAAATCATAGGTGGGCAACTCTTCTTCTAACCCTGCTTAGTGTTTCTTTCCGGATGCCAAGAAAGTTTGCAATATAGTGCTGTGGAACACGCAGCAATAAGGATGGTCTTTCCTTAAGAATTTCCAAATACAACTCTTCAGGTGAAGCCGATTTAATTCGGTTTGAATTTTCCATTATGGTGGCATTATCAGAAAAACTCTTATGCATTGTAAAGTTCTGAATCCATGGTGTTTTTACAGCGTTACACATATCATCGCCTGTTATACACAATAACTCGCAATCCTCAAGTGCCTGCAGGTTCATGTCCGTGGGTTTTTGCGTTATCATACTTTGGATCTGACCAACCCATGCATTTTCTTCATAAAATTGGAAAATTTTCTCATCACCCTGGCTATCCACCGAATATTCACGCAAGCAGCCTTTTAAAGTAAATGACCAATATTTAGGAACTTTACCGGCAACGTAATGGAACTCGCCCTTTTTTAAATAAACCGGTTTAAACAGGTTAAAAAAGAGCTCAAACTCATCTCTGGATATTTGAACGTAAGAGCAGATATGAGTATAAAGTATATCAGTGTTCATTTTAATTAAGGTTTATAAAACCCTTGATGTATCAAATTTGAAATGGGAATATTAAATGAAAATTCGTTAATTAAAAGTAAGTAATCTTTTAGATTGAAAATGGCTATATGAAAAACAAAATAGCGGTTTCTTATACCGTTTAGATCCAAAATTAGTATAAAATTGTGACCTGCCGTTTGCCCTGCCAGTCAAATAAGTGCGGGATGGATTAACATATCTGGTATTTCGAACAAGGTTAAACTAAATTTTGCCAAGTGACTTTATTTGCAGAACCATATCAAATGATTCGATAGATCATTCTAAGGGGCGAAGTTCTTTATACTTTTGCATCAGATCGTTATACAGATTCCTGTTTCTCTTACCATTATTTCTGGTCAGGAGTATTTCTGTTAGTTTGTTTGCAATACTTAATCTAATTTCACTTCAAATAACCGAAGTCATGGGAAATCCCCTCAGAATAGAAAGTGTAACCCAGATCAATAACGACCGGGGTCAGAAGACCCTGCATCCATTAGTTAGTGTTCTTGACCAGTCACTGTCGAAGCCTGTAAAGGAAGCACGTTATATTTCGGACGTATACATGATCTTTTTAAAAGACGAGAAGTGCGGGGAGATGAAATATGGCCGCAATCACTACGATTACGAAGAGGGAACACTTCTTTTCATTGCGCCCGGGCAAGTATTTGGTTTTGATGAAAGCGAAAAAATGATACAGCCAACAGGCTGGGGATTGTTCTTTCATCCCGATTTGATCCGTGGAACCCACCTTGGCAAATGCATTAACGAATACAGTTTTTTCTCTTACGATGTGAATGAAGCGCTTCACGTTTCGGATGCAGAAAGAGAAATTGTGCTGGAATGTTTTAATAAGATCCGGTATGAATTGGCTCACCCTATTGATAAGCACAGCAGGACGTTGATCGTAAGTAACATCGAAATGTTCCTGAACTATTCTGTCCGGTTTTATGACCGGCAGTTTCTCACAAGAGAACATATTCATAAGGATGTATTGACTGGCTTTGAGGGGTTACTAAACGATTACTTTCAATCAGAAAAGCTGCAAACCCTGGGATTACCTTCCGTTTCGTATTGTGCAGCCCAACTCAACCTGTCTCCAAAATATTTCGGGGACCTGGTAAAAAAAGAAACCGGGAAATCAGCGCAGGAGTACATCCAGCTAAAACTGATTGATGCCGCAAAAGAACAAATACTTGATATAAGCAAATCCGTAAGCGAGGTGGCTTATAAGCTTGGCTTCAAGTATCCCTCACATTTTACCCGTTTTTTTAAACAGCATGTTGGGCATTCACCTAATGAATACAGGAATTTATTGAATTGATAGGTGTCGGAAAATTCTAATATTTAATTGGCTAACAGTAGCTTACGGCGATTCTGTTACATTAACATTCTAAAACTTACTCACCGAATTACGCTCCTTTTTATTGCTAATTGATGAATAATATAGTCATTTGACTAAAAAACAAAAGCCTGCAACCATTTGATTTGCAGGCTTTTAGTCTGTTTTAACATTGAACTTAGTGGAGCCGGAGGGATTCGAACCCTCGTCCAAACATGGTATAAGGTAAGCTTTCTACATGCTTAGCTTCTGTTTAATTGTAGGGAAGGGGAAGGTCAGCCGCATACCTGTACCGTCTTCCTTAGGTGCTTTATCTCGCCTGCTATGCACACCTTAAGCAGRCCAGTTCCATTTTTCGATGCCCCGGTTGCCGATCCAATGAAACGCAGAACCGGCGGGACAAAAGCTATTTAATTC
>NZ_JBFUKF010000557.1:0-2616 GCF_056400985.1 Mucilaginibacter sp. P4_G9
TCAGCGTTTGGATCACATCATGCAGCGACGTTTTTTCAAAAGAAAGGTCTGCCTTCTGCCAAATATTTAAAGACGAAAGTTCGGCTACCCGGCCTACTTTTAAATCATGGTTTATTTTTCCATAAACCACCTTTTGCCGGGGTAATAATATCACATTGTTATTTAAACCGGCTTTAGTTGCAAATAAACCCTTCCGTTTCCCTCCGGCAGCAATTTCAACAGATACCTTGCCGGTAACCACAGCCACCTCTGCTGTAGCCGCATTTTTGCTATCATGCACCCTAAAACTGGTACCCCAAACCCTTGTTGTGATATGATCGCTGTAAATCACAAATGGGTGTGCTTTATCTTTAGTTACTTCAAAAAATGATTCTCCTGACAACTTAATTTCCCTTAAATTTTTGCTGAATACTTTATGATAGCTTATGTGCGCCCCCGGGCTAAGCCAGGCAATGCTTTTATCGGGTAATACTTGTTTATAAATAGTATGTGTACGGTTGGTAATGCTTACTTCTTCGTTCAGCACATAGCTGGCTGATTGATGCTGTTTTTGATTATTTAAAAAACCGGGGACTTTTATGAATAGTAATATTGCAGCTGCCGCTGCCAAAACATAACCAATGTATTTTATGATTTTTAACGTTCCTGTTTTGCCATTTTGAACAGGGCTAATGCCAGATTCGATATTAGCCAGCATTCTTAACCTTAATTCCTGCCGCTGATGAATGCTTAGCTGCTCATATGGATCGGCTTTGCTTTCAAAAGAATTATACCAATTAAGCACAATACGCTCCTCTTCGGGTGAACAGGTCCCACTGAGGTATTTCTGTATTAATTCGGGTGAAATAGGTTCCATTTAATAGGATTAATGGGTTTAAAATTAGTGGTTATACAGATATGACAGTTGTGGATGCCCCAGCCCCCTACTTGCTATAAAATATTTATAGAAAAAGGGCTTTTAAGCGCATTCAGAGATCATCTGAGTTTAGTGTTTGCGTACGCGGAAAATGATAAAACTCAACAGGCAGTTGGTGGGATAAATAAAACGGGCGATTATTTAATTAAAAAAAACAAAAGCGGCCAGGGATAGCAGCATATAATGAAGGCTGACACGTAGATATTTTAAGGCCCGTGTGATATGATTTTCGACGGTTTTTTCAGAAATCCCTAATTCGTGGGCAATTTGCTTATTGCTTTTATACTGCTTCCGGCTAAGCTCAAATACCGAGCGGCATTTATCTGGAAGCGAACCCAGGTTTATATCCACCTGGTAGTTTAAGTCGTTAGCTATGAGTATTTCCTCGGTAGAGTTATCATAATCGGCATTTTCGAGAATAAGCGATTCATAAGCTTTTTTCCTGACAGCCTCTTTTTGAATTTGATTCAACACCATGTTACGGATTGACGTAAACAGGTATCCGCTCAGGGAAGAATTTATTTTAATGGTAGCCCTGTTTCTCCACAAATTGATAAAAAGGTCCTGTACTATTTCTTCAGCAGTTTCGGCTGAAGAACAACGTTTGCAGGCAGCAGCATACAACTGAGCATGATAACGATTGTATATTTCAATAAATACAACAGTATCATTTGTTGTGTTTAATTGAAGCCAGATATCTTCATCAGTCATTGCTACCAGGTTTTCCATTTGCTAAAAACAAGTGTTTTTTTTTGATACAAAAATTCCGTCAAAAAACCGGGATGAATCTTCGTCCAAATCGGTCATTGCTCATAATTGGTTTGAATTACAAAATTTAGTGTTTGCAGCACTAATGTATAAATAAAAACTAAAAAGTGTAAAAAACACAGTTATTTTTTGCGATTTATTTTGAACAGTAATGAAGGCTCTTGGAAAAAGGCTATTTTAATTTAACTTTTAAAGATGAAAGAATAATCTTAGCAATGCATCAAAGGATGGCGATTATATCAAGCTATTGAGTTTTAATTTTAACTGGTTTAATTCGCTCAAATACATTCACGGGTATTATATTCCCTTTTGTATCAAACCTCATTGGTGAAATACATGTTTCGCGATTGTAGCCATTTCCATCAGGAATTGCAAAACGGTGATAGGCGATGTACCATTCGTCTTTGCCTGGCACCTGCACTACCGAATGATGACCTGCACCCTTCACAACTCCTTTTCCTTTCAGGATGGCTTGGCCTTCTGCCTTCACAAAAGGGCCCAATGGTGATTTACTTGTAGCATAAGCAATAGAATAACGGGGATCCCGCGTATCGTACTCCGACCACATTAAATAATAAGTACCTTGCCGTTTAATCATGAAAGGGCCTTCATTATATCCATCGGGACGAATGGTAGCAACCTTATCAGCATCAAATGAAATCATATCTTCATGAAGCTTTACCATATGGCAATTCCCCTGCCCCCAATACAGGTAAGCACTCCCATCATCATCCACAAAAACCATTGGGTCAATCATCTGGCCTTTAAAAGCGGCTTTAGCAACTAATGGCTTATTCAGCGGATCTTTGAAAGGACCTTCAGGGCGATCTGAAACAGCCACTCCAATATTGGTATCTGCAGAGTAATAAAAATAATACTTCCCGTTTTTATAAGCAATTGCAGGAGCCCAGGCCCGTTGACCGGCCCATTGA
>NZ_JBFUKF010000558.1:0-2595 GCF_056400985.1 Mucilaginibacter sp. P4_G9
AACCTGTCGGCAGCCATTATAGGCTCTGGTATGGCACTGGAGTACAACTTATTTAAGGCAACCATGCGGCAAATTGATGCGGTTGGCGGTTTTGATAAAGAAATGGGCCTGATACTTACCTGTCAAAAAATCAGCGTGGCCTATGCCGAAAAAGCTTTGGTATATGACGAAAAGGTAAGCAACCCCGAAGTATTTAAAAAACAACGCAAGAGATGGCTGTCTGCACAATTTAATTTACTGCGGGTATATGGTATGAGTGGATTTCGTGAATTATTTATAAACGGCAACTTTGATTACTTTAATGAGATCTATCAGATGTCGATATTACCACGGGTGCTGATGTTAGGGATAATGCCATTGATGTTACTGATCTCGTTATTAACTACGGGTATTGGCCCGTCATGGCAGTTGTGGCTTGCTGCAACATTGTGCTGTTATGTGGCTATTGTGGTTGCCATACCGGGAGCATATTTTAATGGTAAGTTATTAAATGCCGCCCTTAAATTACCATTGATATTTTTTACAATGTTTTTATTGCTATTTAAGTTAAAAGGTGCGAATAAAAAATTCATTCATACGCCGCATGATCATACTGCAGTTTAAATTCATAGGTATATAAAGTCAACTTTTAATTAAATAATCCGTAAAAGCAAAGCCATTACAATACCTATTACTATTGATGAAAAAAGTTTCTATTGTCACTGTAAATTTCAACCAACCCGTAGTCACCGAAGAACTGCTTTCTTCAATAGAAAAAACAAACAGCTACAGCAATATTGAGATAATTATAGTTGATAATGCCAGTAAGGCAAATCCTATACACAAATGGCTGTTAAAATACCCGGCAATTAAACTCATCCGATCGGAGATTAACCTTGGCTTCGCCGGGGGCAATAATCTCGGCATAAAAGAAGCAACCGGCGACTACCTGTTCCTGGTAAATAATGATACGGAATTTACTGCAGGATTAATAGAAAAACTGGTTGATACCCTGGATACCCATGAAGATGTGGGCCTGATATCGCCAATGATTAAATACTATAACGATAAACAACTCATACAATACGCGGGCTACACCCCCATGAATTATTACACATGCCGTAATAGCTGCATTGGATTACGCCAAAAAGACGAGGGGCAATTTGACCATATTATCGGGCCAACGGCTTATTGCCACGGTGCTGCGATGATGATAAGGAAAGAAGCAATAGATAAAGCCGGTTTAATGGCCGAAAGCTTCTTTTTATACTACGAAGAAGTAGATTGGTGTGAGCAGATCATAAGAACAGGTTATAAAGCCTGGGTAAATACCGAGGCATTAATCTATCATAAAGAATCTGTATCCGTAGGAAAAAAAAGTAAGCTCAAAGAGTATTTTATGAATCGTAACCGGATACTCTTTACACGCCGCAATGCCCCATTAGTTAAAAAGCTTTTCTTCTATATTTATTTCTTGCTTATTGTTACGCCCCGAAATGTGATTAATTATATTAAGGACAAAAATTACAGCTTTATACCTGCGCTTTTTAAGGCCATTTGGTGGAATGTAACCCACTCCAAAAACAGCAGTAATTTAGGTTATCCTATCAACACCATAGCATGAAAATTATTTTAGCGTTAAGCCTCTTCATCGTTTTTTACACCTTTGCGGGGTATGGTATATTGCTGTATTTTATAATTAAAATTAAAAGAGCTGTTAAAGGTGTTAAACCGCCAATAACCGAAAACGCCAAMCTGCTGCCTACCTGTACACTGGTAGTGGCTGCTTATAACGAAGAATATTTTATTAAGGAAAAAATCAATAACAGCCTTTTGCTCAATTATCCCCAAGGTAAACTCAAATTGCTTTTTATAACCGATGGCTCATCAGATAAAACACCAGATATTATTGCGCAATACCCCCAAATTCAATTATTACATCAACCCCAGCGGGCGGGCAAAATAGCCGCGGTACACCGTGCTATGGAGTATGTTGATACCGATACTGTTGTTTTTACCGATGCCAATACCTTTTTAAATAAGGATGCACTTGTTAAAATTTGCCGGCATTACAGTGATGCAACCGTTGGCGCTGTAGCGGGCGAAAAGCGGGTACAAATAAATGAAAATGCCGACGCAAGTGCTGCCGGCGAAGGTTTTTACTGGAAATATGAATCGGCCCTAAAAAAATGGGACTCCGAACTTTACTCGGTAGTAGGCGCAGCGGGCGAACTGTTCAGTGTTCGCCGTTCATTATACCAGCCTGTGAAAGCAGATACCGTTTTGGATGATTTTATGATCTCGATGCTGATAGCCGCCAAAGGTTATCGTATTGTTTATGAGCCCGAAGCCTATGCAACCGAAACTGCTTCAGAAAATGTGTCGGAAGAACTGAAAAGAAAAGTGAGAATAGCAGCCGGTGGAATACAATCTATCATACGCCTAAAAAAATTATTTAACCCATTCCCCTATCCCATATTATCATTTCAATACATTAGTCACCGTGTTTTACGATGGACTATTACACCTTTCCTGCTCATATTATCCTTTATTTTAAACATGCTATTGGCCTTTGAACCTGGCGCCACTGGTATAAGGGTGCTTTTGTTTGCCCAG
>NZ_JBFUKF010000559.1:0-2593 GCF_056400985.1 Mucilaginibacter sp. P4_G9
GAGGTATACTGTACGACATGGCAGCCAGTTCCTGTCTATCCTACTTTTTGGATTGTTTTTGTTCGCTTATATTGAGGTATACTGTACGACATGGCAGCCAGTTCCTGTCTATCCTACTTTTTGGATTGTTTTTGTTCGCTTATATTATAATTATTATTCCAGTTCCAATTCCAGTTCTGTGTGTTCACATAATGCAATAACTCGCCAGTCAGAAAGTATTTGAATTACCGTATCTTTGTTCGTAGATGCGAGGCCGATGTGGCGCTCGTTTCCATTGTTCGTTTTTAAATCATGGTCATGTGTTTCGTGTGGTGTACCTTCACTGCATTGCTTGCACAATAATGTTACTGTTGACCAATCCTCAAATTCAATGTTTGCATTATGGCATAGTTTCTCAAGCTTGTCAACGTCATCTTGCTCCTCCGTATGGGCAACGATAGAATATGTACTATAAGCAGATTTGGTTAATAATTGCAACTCATTGAATACGGGAACCTCTTTACCATTACGTACGCGATAACCTTGCGGTGCACCATCGTTAAGTATCATATCGCCATATCTATGTCCGCATGCAGGTAAAGGTATGTTGTAAATAACGGCCCTTGCAGGATCAATGCGTTTGCACCAAACAACTTCACCCTTGCTATCAGGATTAAGCCTTATAGGAACATTTCCCAAGTCCATATTAAGTTCTTCTTCGCTAACCTCTATGTCAAGGCCAAAATGATTCCATGCCTCTCTTGCTGTTTTCCAATCAAGTAGTACAGTAGCAGCAATTCCCAAGTTCCACCAGGCAGCTTCATCATCAGGGTCTAATGCTGTCGCTTTTTGATTATGCTGATAGGATAGTTGCCAATCTCCTTGATACTTATAAATAAGTCCTAAGTTATAATGAGGTATTGACCAGGTACTGTTAGCTGCAATAGCTTGATGATATGCTAATATTGCAGCTTCCGCTTGGCCTTGCTTGTCAAGCGCCCTGGCTTGATCTAAAAAGTGTTGTGCTGTGTTACCCATATGATAAGTTAACGCTAAGATAGCGTCTGCCAATTGCACATCCAATAAAACAGCGATTTTAGTCTTTATCGCGGGGATGAGTCTTGTATTACTTTTTCTATGCCAACACCTTACTTTTATCCGACAACTTTTTCCATTGCCCCAAATATTGTCTTCCTATTGGTATTTCAATTTTACCAATTTCAACATCGTAATGGGTAAAGGCAGTAATCTTGTTAATTGCCACAATAAAAGACCGATGAACCCGGGCAAATAAATTATGAGGTAACTCTGCTGCCAATGCAGTTAAAGAATACTTAACCACTAAAGGGGTATTAAGCAGCCTGTAAATCTTGATGTAATTTTTGGCGCTTTCTATATAAACAATTTCGTCTAAAAAAATCTTAAGTGTTTTTCTGTTTGCTTTAAAATATATGCATTCGCGTTCCACATGCATATTCAGGCCTTCTTCCGGAGAAATGCCCGCATCGATCACCTTATTAACAGCCTTTAAAAAACGCTCTAAACTTAGTGGCTTTAGTAAAAAATCCACCGCATTTAAATCAAAGGCTTCTGCGGCAAATTCCTGATAAGCAGTTATAAAAATTACTTTGGGGGGATTTTGTAAGGCTCTTAGAAAACTAATCCCCGATAATTCAGGCATCCGAATATCCAGGAAGAGTAAATCTATCCTTTCTGTTTTCATGATCTCCAGTGATCGTAAAGCGCTGTCACATACAGCCACAACTTCAAGCTGCTCCACCTTATCGGTCCACTTTTTAATTGTCATTAAAATAAGTGGATCATCGTCTATGATTAAGCATCTCCACCGCATATTTTAAAAAGTTTATTTTATTTTCCGCATTGTATTTTAAACAACGGGTAAATAAAGATAGCATTAAACTATTACAAAGTTAAAATAGGCTCTTCAGTGGTGTTCTCATTACTATTTTTCGGGTTGATGTATTTGCATTTTAATAAGAATCGAAATTTTATAAAAAAGAACCTGCTTAACTAAAATAAACACTTTGTGCCCATCATCTATATGACGCATTAATTTATTAATAGTTACACAAAGCCGTTAAATTTTAGATAAATAACCAAAAAAGTAACCAACAACTCATCTCCATGGACAAACGGCATTTGCCTGTTAATAACGCAGTTTATCCACATAATGGTGTCGAATAAATCCAGATAGCCTGCATATATCCACACTATAATTTAACCCCTCAAAAGCGATTTAGTTTTACACTTTGTATTAATTCTTTTTATTTAAAATTAAATCAAGACACCATGAAAAAATTAATTATTCCCTTTTTGYTAAGCGGACTAATATTAACATTAGGGGTCAACAGCGCGTCTGCCCAGGTCCAACTGAAAGAGGTTACTATTTCGGGCGCACCAACCAGGGTTCAGGTATCAAAAAAGGTCTCAGATTCATTTTCCAGTTTATTTGTAGGTGCTCAGGAACCAAAATGGTTTCAGTCTGATAAAAATTTTGTAGTCAGATTTATAATGGATAACCAGCAAAACAAAGCGGAGTTTACAAAAAAGGGCGATTTAGTATATCATATGGCTTTTGGGTACGAAAAGGAAA
>NZ_JBFUKF010000560.1:0-2575 GCF_056400985.1 Mucilaginibacter sp. P4_G9
CTTATACGGCTTCAGGCATTAGGCGCGGGGCCGGTATTCGTTGCTATCCCTTACGCGGGGGGCTTCCAATTAATATGGGATATAATTGGCATTTCAAGTGCGCGATTAAACATCCGGGATTTGCAAATTCATTACTTAACAAAACGCTAACCTATCAGCGGGGCACCCGCGACACGCGGGCGCCAGCGAAGGGAACTTTCGTAAATACACTGTATCTTAGTTGTATTGCCGCAAGTTAGGTGATATTGGGTTGCCACAATACAAGAGTTAGCGGTCATTGTAAAGTAACACCCTACTACCTTTATAATATAAAATATCTCAGTCGTAATCACCCTTCTATTTTGTCACTTTTGGCTCGCATCTTTTTTAATTATATCCTACATTTTTGTACCACTACAAACAATTAAAATTAAAACGTCATGAGAAAATTAAAAGTACAAATGAATTTTGAGGGAATAAATTGGGATGATGATATGGTAACCTTTTGCATTGACAACCTTAAAAATGTGGACAGTATCTTACTCGGACGAATCACGGCTGAAGGTTTTATTCCATATTGGAAGGATGTAGCCGAGAATCCTGATCCCAATGATATTAATAGTAGAATTGGAAAACCAATTAATGATACTCACAAGGATATTTTTTCAAATACACTTAAGGTCAATCAGTGGGATAATGCTACTATCATAAGTGGCGATATTGCAGAAGAAATAAAACAATTGAAAGAAAATAAAGGGGAAGACATCATTGTTTATGGAGGTAATAAATTCGTATCATCTTTAATCAGACACAAATTAGTAGACGAATACTATTTACTTGTAAATCCGCTTGCCAGTAATAGCGATGAACCAATTTTGAAATTCATCAATAGCAATTTGCTATTAACATTGAAAGAATGTAAATCATTTCCTTGCGGAACAGTGTTATTGCATTATTCAAGTCAATAATAAATGACTAAAAATAACAACGAACCGCTAACATAGCATTGCCGCAATTTGGGCAGACAGTCATATCATCGGCATTATTGCTCCGCCCTTGTTGGAGTTGCTAAGCGAACTTKGCATCACCMCCATCCAAGCCCCGGCCCACGYGCGATTCCTTCCTTGGGGAAGGGAAGGAAGGGGTTTAATGAACTTTTTAGGTAACACAAATAATTATGGCGTAACCCTCCTTTGGTCGGGTCGGGCTATTCACTTATACGGCTTCAGGCATTAGGCGCGGGGCCGGTATTCGTTGCTATCCCTTACGCGGAGAAAATTGTGACGTGGCAACAACATTGACGACTTGCCAAAAAACGACGAACTGGTTGAACCACACTTGAATGTATCTAATCTCCTTATTGCGTAATCTCAAGATTGTCAAAAGAAACTGTTTGATCACCTGAAACATAAAATCCAATGCCGCTTGATGTTAAAGGAACATATCTTGCCTCAATAGCTTTCATTCCATTCACTTCAAAAGTCAGTTTTTGATATGTGTTTCTTACCACTAGGTCAACAGACGCTTTTCGGGCCGCTTTTAACTTGATAGCATTTGAAATCCTACCTATAAGTTTACTATCTTCATATTTAAACAAACGCGCATTGCCCTCGGATATGGCGAACAAAATAAAATTCCCATCATCAATATAATTAAGGATTATTCCGAAATTACTATCATCGTTAATCGATTTTACCTTAACCTCACACTTCACTTCAAAATTGTGCAGCACGTCCATGTCGCTAAAAAAATGAGATTCATAAAATGAATCTGCTTTTTTGCTTTTTATACGCAGTACACCATCAATGATGGCTGTTTCCCCTTTGTTATCGACAATTTCTGTCCACCCGTTAGCGTTCGAATCAAAATTATCTTTAAGAACAAATTTTTGAGCCATAACTCCGATACTCACTGAAGTAAGTAGTATAACAAGTAGTATTTTTTTCATTTTTTAATTTTATAATTTACCCAGTCTGGCCTGGAATTCAGAGATAATTGGTTCGTATTCTTTCAAGACTCTTATCGATTCTTGAAAATATTCATCGCGGTGAGATGAATTTATTGGGGCGATTTCAGAAGAAACCTTCATTTTATAGGTTAGTGCTCCACCAATATTACTTTCCTTAATGGTTACCCTTGTTCTAACCTGAATGCCTGYATCTCCAAAAGTTTTATAAGCCCATGGTGTTTGAATAAAGCCAGATAATTGGTCAGAAGATTCGATTTCTTCAAAGTAATTTAGAATTACCTGGTGCAACATTTTCCAGACTAAAATTGATGCATCTTTAGCGTCTCCTGCTTTTTTAATATAATCTGAAGATATTTCTTGTGCAAAAAATTTATTCGCATTCCCTGATTCAATAGATGAATCAAAAAAAGCGTCCCTCCTTAATGTAAACGAAACGGCAACCCTTTTATCAGCAGCAAAAAWTTTAGTTTCCAAAGTAACATAACCATCCTTAACAAACTTAACAACGATGAACCCATCTTTACGTTTTAGACTGGCGGTGGTTATACCATCAGCAACATAATTACCATCAATGTAGATTTTTGCATCGGATGGAGAGACCGTGATTTTAACGTCCCTTGCCTGAAC
>NZ_JBFUKF010000561.1:0-2572 GCF_056400985.1 Mucilaginibacter sp. P4_G9
CATGATCTCCACGTGGATCTACCGCATTGCTGTAAATACGTGCTTAACTTATTTACGATCGGAAAAGCGACAGGCCAAGGACGAACTCACTCCCCAGATAGCAGAAACCAAACGAGAGGAGCTATCAGACAAAAACGAAAAAGTTGCATTGTTATATAAGTGTATATCAAAACTGGAAGAATCAGAAAGAATAATAATAACATTGGTACTCGACGAAGTACCCTACCCCGAAATTGCGGAAGTTTCGGGCATATCGGAAGGAAACCTGAGGGTGAAGATTTATCGTATAAAACAAAAATTAACAGAATTATATAACCAGTATGAAAGACTTTGATCATTTGATGTCGGTTTGGCAGGGACAGCCAAAACAAGATCAGCTTTCAGTGGATGAGGTGCTGAAGCAGGTAAAGAAGGGGATTCGCAGCATAACTAATAAGTTGTACTGGACTATAGTGGCCATGGTGGCAATCACCATATTTGCGGCCATCGTTACATTTTTCCTGGCATTCAAGTCGGGAGTTACTACGGCAGGTATATTATTGGTATTGATTACTATGCTCATGTACTTGTCGCTAACGGTAAGGCATTATCATATCCTCAGCAAGCGCGATGCTACGATAAACCCATCTGAGTACCTTGAAAGCTTGAAAGAATACCAAAAAACCAGGTCGAAAGTAATTGGCTGGTTTTATTACATTTATATATTGATGATAAGTGCAGGGCTTGCACTTTACTTTATTGAAGTGCTTGAAAACTCCTCCCTGGTATTTAAAATAGTAACTTATACATCAATCATTATTTGGTTTTTGTTTACCACATTTTATTTAAAGCCAAGAATGTTTAAGAACGAGGAAGAGAAGCTTAACCTGATGATAGACCGGTTGGTGAGGTTGAAAGAACAGTTTGATTAACTATTATTGTACCGAAATTTTCACATTAAAATGACGGGCAACCCTATTACCCTTCAAAAAGTAACAATAGCTGATGTTGACACCTTGCTGACTATTAGCAGGGATACATTCTTTTATTTTTTTGGCCCGCTGAATGACGCTGACAATATGGATGCATATGCGGCCAACGCATTTACTACAGAACGCACAAGGGCCGAAATTGAAAACCCGGGCTCGCAATTTTACTTTGCGCTATTGAATGGCCTAATAGCTGGCTATCTTAAATTAAACTTTGCGGGCGCTCAATCTGAATTTAAAGATCCGGATGCCCTTGAGGTGGAACGTATTTATGTTTCAAAAGAGTTTCATGGTAAAAAGATTGGCCAGTATCTCTTAAATTTCGCTATTCAAACAGCACTCGATCATCATTTTAAATATATCTGGCTTGGCGTTTGGGAACACAATAATAAAGCCATTGGTTTTTATGAACATCACGGCTTTAAGGTATTTGGCAGCCATGAGTTTTTATTAGGGAATGACTTGCAAAACGACCTGTTGATGAAGAAGGAATTGACGTAAAAAAATATCACAACTTATTCTGATTAATCAACAAATGCATTACCTGCTCCCGTAATTGCCTGCTAATTGGAATTTGGTGCAGGCCTACAGCTAACATATTTCCCTCAATAGAATTAACTTTATTATAAGCAACAATGTAAGATTTATGGGTTTGCAGAAACTTACGCAACGGTAACTTATCGGCAAAGGCTTTTAAAGTGCTATGGGTGATTATCTTTTTATTGATAGTTTGTATCACCACATAATTCTCCATACCCTGTACAAAAAGCACCTCATCATAAACAACCTTTTCCAGCTTGCCTTCACTTTTTACAAATAAATAGTCGGCCTCATTCCAATTGCTCTTCTGGTCAAAATAATCCTTAGCTTTAAATGCGGCCTTCATAAAGCGCTCAAAAGAGATTGGTTTAAGCAGGTAATCCAACACATCCAAATCAAAACCGTCTGTAGCATACTCCTTAAAAGCAGTGGTAAATATCACTTTAGGAGGATTTTGCAATGATTTTATAAAATCGACACCTGTTAAATGCGGCATTTGGATATCCAGGAATAACAAATCAACAGGTTGTTGTTTCAGTATGTCACTTAATTCCATTGCATCTTCACACTGGGCCTTTAAATTAAAGAATCCGGCTTTCTCTACATACCCCTGCAGGCCCTTTCTTGCAAAAGGTTCATCATCGGTTATTATACAAGTTATTAAACCCATCTCCTAAAATTTCAATTCAAGTTCTGCTATAAACCTATTTCCGTGGCGGTTAACAACCAGCTTATGTATATCCGGATAAAGCAATTGTAAGCGTCTTTTCAAATTCTCTAACCCTATGCCACTATAGTTATATTTAGCTTCTATTTTCTCAGGCACATCATTGGTAACCGAAAAAGCGATCATTCCGTCGATGCTCTTTGCAACGATATTAATTTCATATCCTCCGCCAACATATTTAAACGCGTTCTCTACCAATGGTAATAAAAGTAGTGGATAAACAGGCTGATCGGTCAGCTTCGTATCAAAACAAACATTTAAGCACAGTTTATTGCTTGCCCTTATTTTTTGAAACTCAATATAATTTCGCAGGTATTCCAATTCCTGGCTTATGGAT
>NZ_JBFUKF010000562.1:0-2565 GCF_056400985.1 Mucilaginibacter sp. P4_G9
ATATTTATGTTTGCCTGGATGTAGCGCTTAGGGCCACCTTATCGTATTAGAAGAAAAAGCCGGTATGAAAAAAATATTTCTCCTGTTAAGTTTAGGATTGATTGTTTTTGGTTGTAAAAAAAGCAACCCTAACCCCGGCAAAAGCCAGGGGGTAATAATTGGCTACGACCTTAGGTTATGCCCCAGCCCCATGTGCGGAGGCCTTGAAATAACTATTAAAGACGATACAGCTAAAAACCCGCCACCCTTTTACAAAATTAATTCGACACTACAACAGTTGGGTATCAGTGAAAATACCGCATTCCCTATAAATGTTAATTTGAATTGGAAACACGATACCTTACCGTATGGCGCTTATAACTACATAGTTGTTTCGCAGGTAAAGATTGTTAAATAGCTGTTTCACCAACAGATCATCCATGGCATTCAAACGCCATATAATTTCACGTCATGACGCAAGCAAAATAAGCAAGTCTTCCTGTACCGGGATTGAAAGTTTTGCAATTATCCGTGTATATTTGGTATAGCTGCTCCGGGTGTCTGGCCATTGATGAGCGCTGACCATTCCATATGTACGAAATTATTACGCTATCATTACGTAGTCTTGTTGATTTTAACGATGAAGAGCTTTTTTTGTTTATGCAAAGGCTTAAGCCGGTAAGCTTAAAAAAGTATGCTTTTTACCTAAAAGAGGGCCAGGTTTGCAAAAGCATGGTTATTGTTTATAAAGGCGGACTAAGGTATTTTTCGCGGGGCGAAAAGGGCGACCACACCATTGGGTTTGCTTTTGAAGGCGAATGGATTGGTGATTACGAAAGCTTTTTATTACAGACTCCATCGCCCGATTTTATTGAGGCCCTTGAAGATTGTGAACTGTTTACCCTGGGCTATGCCGATATGCAGGCTTTGTACCAGCACAGCCAGCGCTTTGAAAAATTTGGGCGCATTATTGCCGAGAAACTTTTTATTGGTGCTGCCAAACAAAACCGTAATTTAATGATACAATCGGCCGAAGACAGGTACCAGGAATTACTAAGCACCCAGCCCCATATATTTGAAAGATTGCCGCAGCACCTGATTGCATCGTACCTGGGCATCCAGCCTCAAAGCCTCAGCCGCATCCGGGCCAGGCTTTTAAACACCAAAAATTAACTTAGGTTAATAAATCAGCTGCTCTTTTTAACCTCGAATCATTTTTGGGCAAAGCTATTAACGTCATTTTTGTGCTGTGCATTTTAAATGCGCCGCGGTATCAAATAAATCAAAAATGATATGAATCCAACACAGGTTTTTTCGGCAGTTAGCACACTTGCAACTTTGCAATGGCTGTTATTAATAACGCTTCCAAAATGGAAGGTAACTCAGTGGTTAATTAAGTATGCTGCTGTTCCCTTATTGCTGGCTGTTATTTACTGCATTTACGTTGCTGGCTTTTTTAGCGTTCATGGTGGTGGATTTGGGTCGATACAGGAGGTGCGTACGCTTTTTAGCAACGATAACCTGCTGCTTGCCGGCTGGGTGCATTACCTGGCTTTTGATTTACTTATAGGCTTCTCTATCATCCAATCGGCACAAACAAGGGCGGTTTCTCACTGGCTGGTAATCCCCTGCCTGGTACTCACATTTATGTTTGGGCCATGTGGCTACCTGCTTTATCAAATCATTATTAAAATTAAAACCACCAAATGAAAACCTTACTTACCCGGATCAGGAATATAAGTCCTGCTTTTTATTATTGCGGTTTAGCGCATTTTATGCTGTTTGTGCTGATGCTCATCATCGCTCAGTTTGATCACCGGCAGCTGATGGGGATCAATTTATGGATCAAGCCTATGAAATTTGCCTTATCCATAGCTATTTACAGCCTAACGTGGCCGCTGTTTTTACAATATCTGCCTTTTGACCGGGTTAAAAAAAGATTCATAAACTTTAGTGTATTTGCCCTCTCGTTCGAGATGGTTTGTATTGCTACACAGGCCGCAAGAGGGCAACTATCGCATTACAACATTACCGGGCTTTATAACAACCTGGTGTTTGGCTTAATGGGGGTAGTTATTGCTTCGCAAACACTGTTTGCGCTTTATATTGGGTTCATGTTTTTTAAAGTAAAGGCCGTGCAAATACCGGCAGCTCTATTATGGGGTATCCGTTTAGGGATAATTATGGCAGGTGTTTTTGCTTTTGAAGGTGGTATAATGGCCAGTCGGCTGGCGCATACCGTTGGCGCCAGCGACGGCGGACAGGGCCTGCCCTTTTTTAACTGGAGCCGGATAGCGGGTGATTTACGGATAGCTCATTTTATGGGTTTACACGCTTTGCAAATTGTGCCCTTATTTGCCTTTTTAACCTGGTTTAAAAACGCGGGAGCAACCATCATTTTCGCAGCAGCATATTTTGTATTAATATCCCTGCTTTTGTACAATGCCATGCTGGGCAGGCCTTTGTTTTGAAGGAGGTTGCAAACTGCCTATATTTTCTCTACAAAGTTTTTGCTCCCGGGAGCAGCGACCTTTGCGTTTGTATATTATTAAAAAACATATTTGCCCTTAATCCTGCCCTTACCAC
>NZ_JBFUKF010000563.1:0-2544 GCF_056400985.1 Mucilaginibacter sp. P4_G9
ATGTTAACCAGCCGGGCCGCTGGCGCCGACCAGAGCTGTTGGGCGTGTTAAAAGAAGCCGATACCGACTGGAAACGCTTTATCATGAACCGTCCGTATGAAGCGTTCGACCCGCGTAAGTACCTGGAATATCGTTTGTTCTGGCCATATTCGTCGGGGTTGGCCGGCCAGTGGATGAGCCATCAGATTGATACTGTACATTGGTTTTCGGGAATTAAACATCCGCGCAGCGTAGTTGCCAATGGTGGTATTTACATGTGGAAAGACGGCCGCAGAAACTGGGATACCATTTTTGCTGCCTTTGATTATGGGCCGCTGGATGACCCTTCAACGGGCTTCCAGGTAACCTTTGGTTCGCGCATGCACAACGGCGATGAGCATCCCTCAGAGATCTACTACTCAAACGGCGGCGAATTAAACCTGATAACCAACAAGGTTTCGCCAAAAGGGGGCTTAACGCAAAAAATGGCCGCTGCCATGAATATGCAGGCCAACCTGCTGCCAGAGGTTAGCCTGGCAAATACCGAACAGGTAGTTGCTTCGGCCAATACAGGCGGCGATGTGCTCACATCAAACCATGTGCGTAACTGGATGGAATGCATCCGCAGCCGCAAACAGCCCAACGCCCCTGTTGAAGCAGGATACAGTCATTCTATAGCTACTATTATGACCAATGCGGCTGTACGTACCGGCTATAAGGCCACATTTGATGAGAAAACACAGGAGGTAATGGCGAATGGTAAAATATTTAAATATTAATAAGTAATTATGATGAACAGGTTCAAAAAATTGGGGTTTGTTATAGGATTAACCGCTGTGACTTCGGCAGTGTCGGCTCAAAAAAGTGAGCAGGTAAAGGTGTTGAAGTCCGCAAAAGAACAAAAGGTAGAGGTTTTTATTGACGGTAAGCTATTTACCAGTTTCCTGTATCCCGATAGTCTTGAAAAACCGGTATTATATCCCCTGCATGCGGCTAACGGCACTATTGTTACCCGTGGTTTTCCGCTCGATCCTAAACCGGGCGATCCAACCGATCATCCCCACCATATTGGTCTTTGGTTTGATTTTGAAAATTTAAACGGGCTTGATTTCTGGAACAATTCATACGCTATCCCCAAAAGCAAAAAGAATTTATACGGCTGGATCCGTACCGACAAAGTACTGGAGACTAAAAGCGGCACAACGGGTGTATTAGCCTATCACGCTAACTGGACCAACCAGCAGAAACACGTAATTTTAGAGGAGACCACGCATTTTGAATTTAGCGGCAGCGGCAACCAACGCATCATCGACCGGGTTACTACCTTAAAAGCCGATACAGATGCTGTTTTTAAGGATGCCAAAGACGGAATGCTGGGGCTGCGTTTAGCACATGAATTACAGATGCCCACTACCGAAGATCAGAAATTCACCGATGATAAAGGGAACGTAACTATTGTTAAAGGTGGTACGGATAAAGTAGCCAGCGGCGATTATTTAACCAGCGCCGGTAAAACAGGAAACGATGCCTGGAGCACCCGCGGCGTATGGTGCAAAGTTTTTGGTAAAATGGGCGCCGATTCGGTAAGTGTTGCTATAGTAGATCACCCCGCAAATCCTAATTATCCTACATTCTGGCATGCCCGGGGATACGGCTTATTTGCCGCCAATCCCCTTGGCGAGAAAATTTTCACCAACGGTAAATCAGAAAAAAATCTGCACCTTAAAAAAGGAGAATCGGTAACGTTCCGTTTTCGTGTAGTTATTAACAATGGCGAACAAACCATTAGCACTACCCAGCTTGATGGGCTTGCCAAAGATTTCGCTAAAAAATAATTTTACTGCCTGCCATGACAAGTTATAGAATCTCAGACTTTCGAAGTTTTTAAAACTTCGTAAGTCTTTCGCCGATTTGTCATTCCCTTCAGAGTCTCAGGATTTCTTATAATGGCGTTTTTGCAAGTTGTTGATTGCCAGTGCTATTTGTAAATGTAGCCTATGTCATTGCGAGGCACGAAGCAATCGCATACTGTACAGAGCGGACCTGCATAGTTCGCGATTGCCGCGCTGCGCTCGCAATGACATGGCTGTTGTTGGGTTCTAAAATCAACGCTTCATTACTTTTTTTTGCAGCCAGGCTGATTGCTCCTCGCGATGATATATGAGCGTACTAATCCCTGTTCCAAAAAGCCGGAGGTTCAATTCCCAAAGACCGCAGGTAAACATAACCCTGGGCCCTGTGATGGATTTCGTTATCAATCCAGTAGAAAATTATATCGGATGTTACGCCCTCATACGCTCCAAAAGCTATCATTATTTCATGAAACTGCTGTGGCGGGATCTGCGGCCAAAGGTGATTGATGGTATCCGTTACTTTATCCCACCTGTTTAGGATTTCTTCTTTTGTATTTGCCAGGGATTTTCCGGAATGATGATCCAGTTTATCTATTGACGTGGGCGCATCTTTGAAAAGATCCTGGATCCCGGCATCTGCTATTTCCACTATCTCGTTTATCATGTCCGAAAAGGGACGCATGCCACCAATCGAATATTCAAATAGTTTGTC
>NZ_JBFUKF010000564.1:0-2544 GCF_056400985.1 Mucilaginibacter sp. P4_G9
GTTTAATGCTGATACCTTTAACAAAGTAGTGGGTTACACAGTTAATTTTGTTCAGGATAATCAATCGTTTTCAACAAAGGGAGTATTGCGGGGTTTACATCTGCAAAAGGGCGAGCACTCTCAGGCTAAATTGGTTAGGGTAACACAGGGCGAAGTTCTTGATGTGGCTGTAGATTTGCGTAAAGGTTCTGCAACATATGGCCAATGTCAAAGTGTTTTGCTCACTGCCGAAAACAACCAACAACTTTTTATCCCCAGAGGGTTTGCTCATGGATTTATTGTGTTTAGTGATACCGCTATTTTTCAGTATAAATGCGATAATTACTATAATAAACAGGCAGAGGGCGGCTTACATTATGCCGATCCGATACTGAACATCGACTGGCAAATGAGCACCAATGAGTTGAATGTATCAGAAAAGGATCAGGAACTGCCTTTTCTGAAAGATATAGGCGACCTCGGTTTTTAAGTAAAACATGATCATGCAAAATAATATTATAGTATTTGGAGCATCGGGGCAGTTAGGAAATTGCCTAAAAAAGATTGCAATTGATAGGGGAGCAGATCACATTCATTTCCTGCCCGAAGATGAAGCAAATATACTTAGAGAAGACCTTCTGGTTAACGTATTTGAAAAATACAAACCAACATTTGCCATAAATTGCGCCGCGTATACCGCCGTTGATAAAGCCGAGGATGAGGTAGATTTGGCCCGAAGTATCAATAATACCGGCGCAGCTAACCTGGCAAAGCAATGCAATGCATACGACTCGACACTGATCCAGATCTCAACAGACTTTGTTTTTAAGGGTGATACACCTTATCCTTTAAAAGAAGATGATATTGCTGAACCTATAAGTGTATACGGCCTTACCAAATTGGAAGGTGAACAGGCTATAGCAGCAATTTTAAAAAAATATTATACCATTCGTACCAGCTGGCTATATTCTGAGTACGGCAACAATTTCACCAAAACCATGTTAAAATTGGGTGCCGAGCGGGATTTGCTGAAAATTATTGCCGATCAGGTAGGTACACCAACCTATGCTATTGATTTAGCTGGTTGTATACTTGATATTGTAGCATCAGGCAATGAAAGTTACGGTGTTTACCATTACAGCAATGAGGGTGTAACCTCGTGGTATGATTTTGCCAAAGCAATATTTGATATTTCAGAGACACGGGTAAAAGTATTGCCCATTCGCACATCAGAGTATCCAACCAAAGCACAACGTCCCGCGTTTTCTGTAATGGATAAAACTAAGATTAAAACTACTTTTGGTATTGAAATTCCTTACTGGAGAGACAGTTTGGCGGCTTGCCTGGAAAAATTGAATCAATAACCGATTAAAAAAACTTGTAATTTATAAAGCCACCAAAAGATAAAGCCCGACTTGAAAAGAGCCGGGCTTTATCTTTTATCAGAGGCTGAGTCGATGCTATAAAAGTATGGTTCCTGCGGCAACAGTTTCATTTGTGGCTTCATCAACCAATATCAACGATCCTGTAATGCGGTTTTTGCGATACTCATCAAAAACAAGGGGTTGCGTGGTACGCAGGCGTACTCGGGCCATTTCATTCATTTTGATATCTCCGGCATTTTCCAGCTTTTCCATTGTATTGATATCCAATTTGTAATAAACCTCTTTTATAATGGCCATTACTTCGCGGGTAGTATTTTTAAGGTGATACTTAGCACCCGGACGTGGGCCGCGGGAGCCCATCCAGCATAGCATAACTTCAAGATCCTGGCTTACCTGTGGTTCGCTGTCATCTTTTATTATCATATCGCCACGGCTTACATCAATATCATCTTCCAAAGTAATTGAAACCGACATTGGCGCAAAAGCCTCCTCAACCGGACCCGAATAGGTATCGATAGATTTAATTGCCGAGGTTAAGCCCGAAGGCAAAACGGTTATCTTATCGCCCGGTTTAAAAATACCACCGGCTATACGGCCTGCATAGCCCCGGTAATCATGATACTCTGCAGCATGCGGGCGAATCACCGTTTGTACCGGGAAACGTGCATCGGTATGGTTTTCATCACTGCCAATGTGAATTGTTTCTAATGTGTGCAATAAGCTTTCGCCTTTATACCATGGCATATTCACCGAGTCGTTAACTACGTTATCGCCTTCCAGTGCGCTGATGGGCACATAACGGATATCGGTAACATCAATTTTGCCGGCAAATGCATTGTACTGCTCAACCACCTTATTGTATGCTTCTTCCGAATAATCAACCAGGTCCATTTTATTAATGCAAACGATGATATGAGGAATTTTTAATAGCGAAGCGATGAACGAGTGTCTGCAAGTTTGTTCTACCACGCCTTTGCGGGCATCTATCAATACCAAAGCCAGGTTGGCGGTTGATGCACCGGTAACCATATTACGGGTATATTGAATGTGCCCGGGGGTATCTGCTATAATAAATTTACGTTTTGGTGTAGCAAAATAACGGTAGGCTACATCAATGGTAATACCTTGTTCTCTTTCTGATCTCAAACCATCGGTAAGCAATGACAGATCGATATGCTGT
>NZ_JBFUKF010000565.1:0-2543 GCF_056400985.1 Mucilaginibacter sp. P4_G9
GCACCTCTCGGTGGCAAAGGCTACGAAATATTCTTAGGCTATTTTCAAAGTCCATGAGTTTGGATTTAAAAGAATCAAAAAACCTTTGCCATCAATTCTTCAAATGATATGTTATTGAAGTAATTACAAAATTATCAGCTTAGCTATCAGCAGTTAAGCCTTTTTTAACAATTTATTAACCAAAAACGTATCATTTTTCTATATTTGCGCCGGGGTAAGTCTTTTACGGCCAGCTCCTCTTGAACTCCCCCAGGGTGGGAACACAGCAAGGGTAGAGAGTTGAGCGGCGCGATAAAAGTAGCTTACCCTTTTTTTGTGCCTATATTTTTCTGGCCGGAAGTAATAATATCGAACGCCGAATATTGGCCAAACAAAAAATCGGTATTCGACATTCAAAATTCGTTATTCCATATTAAAAAGTTCTAAATGCGGTTATATCCTACCGCGAATCTCTCTTAAAAACTGCCTATCTTCGCAGCATGCTCGATATACTAATAATAGGTGGCGGTCCCATCGGCCTTACTTGCGGACTTGCAGCACAAAAAGCAGGTTTAGGTTTTATTATTGTTGAAAAAGGCTGCCTGGTTAATTCGCTGTACAACTACCCCTCAACCATGACGTTTTTCTCCACATCCGAGAAACTGGAGATTGGTGGAGTGCCATTTGTAACCGCTCATAACAAACCTACCCGTAACGATGCGCTGGAGTATTATCGCAGGGTTGCTTTATCAAACCACCTGCCTTTAAATTTATTTGAGGAGGTTACCAATGTAAAAGCCGAAGATGGTGGTTTTACCGTCACTACAAGCAAAGCAACTTATAACGCGAAAAAAGTGATCCTTTGTACGGGCTTTTATGATATCGCTGTTAAACTCAATATTCCTGGCGAGGATCTGCCAAAAGTAAAACACTATTACCACGACCCGCATTATTATACATCACAAAAGGTTGTGGTTGTGGGTTCAAGCAATTCGGCTATAGATGTGGCTTTAGAAACCTATCGTAAAGGTGCCGAAGTAACCCTTGTAGTGCGCGGACCTGAGATTAGCAACAGGGTTAAATACTGGGTAAGGCCAGATATTATCAACCGGATAAAAGAAGGCAGTATCAAGGCATATTTCAACGCTAACCTGCAAGTAGTACGTGAGCATGAGGTCGATATTAAAACCGCCGATGGCCTCATCACCATACCCAATGATTTTGTAATGGCCATGACGGGTTATAAACCCAATTTCGATTTCCTGAAAAAGCTGGGTATCGTCCTGTCCGAAGATAAATTTATCCCGCAATACAATCACGAAACGATGGAAACCAACCTGCCCGGTTTGTACCTCGCCGGTGTAGTTTGCGGCGGAATGGATACACATTTATGGTTTATTGAAAACTCACGCATACATGCGGATATGATATTGAATGATATAGTGAAAAAAGTGAATGGTTGATTGAGCGAGCGGTTGATTGAGTTATTTTGAACCTTAATTCGCCTATTAAATAATTTCTTAAGCTGGTATAATTGATCCTCAAATTTCCAAATCCTCAAATTTTCAAATTAACTCCCACCAACTAAATCATTTTTTTCTTGTATAAGTAAAAATTTATGGCCTAATTTGCACCCAAATTAAAAACACAGTAATACAATCAAAAAAAATGAATCAACCAAGCTTAAATAAGCCCGCAATAAGAGCAACATTTGCTCCGGCTGCCGCTGCTTTGGGTTCAACTGTTTTTTTATGCTGCCCTCCCCGACGAAGGCCCTATATGCCACGGGTTTGAATTACTTTCTCGTCCTGAACCACCACAAAAGAGTTATTAAACTTCTTTTAAAAAAAGCCATCTAATTATTAAGGCATCAAAAGCCAATTAATTTAACGGTAATATCTATTTAAATGACCATACAAGATTTTGATATTCAGGTTGCTACAGCACAGCATGTAGATTTTGCCACAATGATATGCGATGAAATGGCCGAATCGGCCAAAGCACGTGGTACGGGCATTGCACAACGTTCACCAGAATATGTTGCCAACAAAATGCTGGAAGGCAAGGCAGTTATAGCTTTACATAAAGACGGCACCTGGGCCGGTTTTTGTTACATCGAAACATGGAGCCATGGCGACTTTGTTGCCAATTCCGGCCTCATTGTTAACCCTCAGTTTCGTAAAGTTGGTTTGGCGAAAGCCATTAAGCATGCCATCTTTCAGCTTTCACGTAAAAAATATCCCGACGCTAAAATATTCGGATTAACCACTGGTTTGGCAGTAATGCGCATTAATTCAGAAATTGGGTACGAGCCTGTTACCTACTCTGAACTAACCCAGGATGAAAACTTCTGGGCCGGCTGCAAAAGCTGCGTTAACTATGACATACTGATGAGTAAGGATCGCAAAAACTGCATGTGCACCGCCATGCTGTTTGATCCCGCCGAAAAACAAAAGCAGGATGAAGATAAAATGAAACGCATTACACATAAAGCCACTTTGCTTGAACGGATTGAGAACGCGATAAAGAAGCGCATAGGACAGGAATAGGTGAAAGGCAAAAGG
>NZ_JBFUKF010000566.1:0-2523 GCF_056400985.1 Mucilaginibacter sp. P4_G9
GGCTAGCTTTTTATTATGCACTGGTTTTAATCCTTTTCTTGTTTGCCGGCAAAGAACAACAATTTATTTACTTTCAATTTTAAACAATGAGCCACTTTTTAAATAAAACACTGACGTTTATTTTAACAAGTATATTATTAGTAGCCTGCGTAATATTGATACCCAATTTTTTGGTTAAAAAATTGTCGAGGTTTAATATTGATAAGGGCTACAAAATTGTGCTGTTCGGCCATTCGCACTCTGAGTGTGCTTTTAATGATTCTTTAATATCAGGTTTTAAAAATCTGTCTCACTCAGCAGAGCCTTACTTTTATACTTACCAAAAAGTAAAAAAGGTAATTTCTCAAAACAACCAGGTAGAAACCATTTTAATAGAGTTTTCAAATAATCAAATTGACGAAAAAATGGATGAATGGACCTGGGGTTATAAATATATGTCGAACATGTTTCCACAATACGCATCGTTTATGGATCAATCAGATTTAGAACTGCTATTTGATAAAAATCCTAAAGATTTTGTAAATTGTGTTTCCATTTTAACCCGCCAGAATATATTCAGAGTTGCGTCCTTAAACTATAACTTCAGTAGCAATATTGGTGGCTATTTAAAAATTAATAATCCTAAACCGCTGGAAATAAAAAATACACCATCAATCCTCCGTAATGAAGCAACATCAGAGCGTACTAAGCTGTCGATGACTAACCTTAAATATCTTCGTAAGATAATTGATTATTGCCATCAAAAGCACAAAAAAGTATTTTTGGTAAGGAGCCCCCAGCATAAAGGTTACGAATTCATGAAAAATGAAAAGGTTTTCATGACGATTAAGAAATTATATTTTCAGGATGTTGAGTTTTTAGACTTCAACAATTTTCCTTTAAATGATGATGAATTTGCAGATCTGGGCCATTTAAATTTTAAGGGGGCATCGAAGTTTTCAGGATATGTTAACAGGATGATCGATTCTGGAATCTTAGTACCCGGTAACAAGCAGGTATTTATAAATGCGGTTATTCCGGTTGGAGATCATTTTGTGCATGGCGTAAAATAGAACTGATGTAAACAGCCCGATTCACACTCATTTGCTATTGGCGATAGTAGTATAATCTTTTAAAGAATTTATTCGTATGCTTATATTCAATAGATCATGAAAACAGTCCTCATCATTGAAGATAATAACGATATCAGGGAGAGGATTACCAGTGTTTTGGGATTTAACGGTTATATGGTACTACAGGCAGAAAACGGCAGAAAAGGTGTGGAGCTGGCACAATTAAAAAAGCCAGATCTTATTCTTTGCGCTATAATGATGCCCGGAATGGATGGCTATGAGGTATTAAATATGCTGCACAAACAGTCAGAAACAGCCCGCATTCCCTTTGTTTTTCTAACGGCCAGGGCCGAACGAAAAAACTTTAGAAAAGGAATGGAAATAGGAGCGGATGATTTCCTGGTTGAGCCCTTTGATGATCTGGAGTTATTGCATGCTCTTGAAAGTCGGTTTTATAAAAAAGAAATACTTGAACATTATTATATTAAATCCTTCTTAAGTTTGGAAAAACTAACTGCAGGAAATAAAAACGGAAAGGCAGATCTGAAAACCGTAATAGCCGGCCGTAAAATTAAACAGATCAAAAAAAAACAGATACTTTACTATGAGGGCGATGAGGCTTCAGGTTTATATCTTTTGCTTGATGGTTGTATTAAAACCTTTAAAATAGCAGATAACGGGCATGAATTGTTGTTAGGTTTATTTAAACCGGATGATTACATAGGTTTATATTCTTTATTATCGTCAGAAAGTTATTCCGAAACGGCAGAGGCTGTTAGTGATTCCACTGTATGTTTGCTTCCCCGTGAAATGGTGCTTGATATGGTAGATCATTATCCGGATATTAATCAGCAGTTTATCCATATGATGGCCAGTAATATTCGCGAGAAAGATAACCAGTTATTATTGATGGCCTACAATTCGGTTCGCAAGCGCTTATCACAGGTGCTTTTGCGATTAAGCACTCCATTGTCAAATCCACTCTTGTTTAATATATCACGTGAAGAACTGGCGGGAATGGCTGGCATAGCTTCAGAAACCGTGAGCAGGATACTTACAGAGTTTAAATCAGAGGGATTGATAGAGCGTATTGGCACCCATATAAGAATAATAGATCATGCCAGGCTAAAAAAGATGAAAGATTAAACATTCAATGTGTTATGTTAGCTTTGTTCATTTTGATTTTATTTGATTAAAAAGGGGGCAAACCAATGTATTTCATTCATTTACCCCATGCATCATTGAGTTACTAATTTTCTTTCAAATGTCTTTTATAAATCGAATCTTAATTGGTTGTAACCTTTAAAATATTTATTCAGGATTGTTTGTATTGGTCATAATTACTTTGAGTGCTTTTTCTTTTGCTGCATGCTCAAAGGTATCATAGGCCTCCATAACCTGGTCCAGTCTAAAATGATGGGTAATTAGTTGTCGGGGTTGTAGTTTGTTTGAGCTGACCGTTTTTAATAAC
>NZ_JBFUKF010000567.1:0-2513 GCF_056400985.1 Mucilaginibacter sp. P4_G9
ACTTTGCTATGCGCGGTTTCGGCGTTGGCGGCTTCAATTTCAAGGGTGATGTGTTTGCCTATGCGTACATTTTGAATTTCGGCTAAACCAAGGTTTTTCATGCTTCCGGTTACTGCTTTTCCCTGAGGATCAAGTATTTCTTTTTTTGGCATTACGTCAATTTCAGCCTGGAACTTTGTCATTTGTGATTTTTGTTTGAATTAAAGATAAAGTGATGTAAATAAATATAACCACCGGAACTGCCACAAATTTAAAAAATAGAATCAGTATTGCCGAAAACAAGAGCAGTAAATAACGGAAAATGTTTTTATTGAAATCTCGGTTCTTGAATTTGAGCGACATAAGCGGTAATTCAGAAACCAGCAGAGTACACATTATAATTATAAGAACTGTTAATACGTATGGGTTTAAAATGTAGCGGGCCAAAACCTCGTACTGCTCAATAATTAAAGGCAACGAAGCAATAAATATCGCATTGGCCGGTGTTGGTAAACCAATAAAACTATCCGATTGCCGGGTGTCGTTATTGAATTTAGCCAGGCGTAAGGCCGAGAAAACGGTTATGGAGAATGCAATGTAGCATAAATAATCACTTACATGATTAATTTGCGGGGCTTTTAAAAATAACTCGTATAATATGGCCGATGGCAAAAAGCCAAAGCTCACCATATCGGCCAGCGAATCAAGGTCTTTACCTATAAACGAGTAGGAGTTAAGCACACGGGACGCAAAGCCGTCAAAAAAGTCAAAAATTGCTGCTAAGAAAATTGCATAGGATGCAATTAATAAGTTACCCTGAAAGGCAAATACTATTCCTATACAACCGCTGAATAAGTTGGCACAGGTTATAGTATTAGGTAGATGTTTTCTAACGCGTCTCTTCATTTCGGTATGAAGTTATCAGGATTTTATTAAGTAAAAATGAAGTTACAAATAATATTTACATTAAATATAACTTCATTATCACTAAAATATTACGAATTCATCGAAATCAGAAATTCTTCGTTGGTTTTTGTACCTCTTATCTGGGCCTGTAAAAACTCCATTGATTCCTGTGAGTTCATGTCGGCCAGGTGGTTACGCAAAATCCAGATACGTTGCAGTGTGTCGCGATCAAGTAACAGGTCGTCGCGGCGTGTACTTGATGCAGTAATATCAATGGCCGGGAAGATACGTTTGTTTGATAATTTACGATCAAGCTGTAACTCCATGTTGCCGGTACCTTTAAACTCTTCAAAGATAACTTCATCCATTTTTGAACCGGTTTCTGTTAACGCGGTAGCAATGATGGTTAATGAACCGCCATCCTCAATATTACGGGCGGCACCAAAAAAACGTTTGGGTTTGTGCAGTGCGTTAGCATCAACACCACCCGATAATATTTTGCCCGATGCCGGTGCTACAGTATTGTAAGCACGTGCAAGGCGGGTGATTGAATCCAAAAGGATTACCACATCATGACCGCACTCCACCATACGTTTAGCTTTCTCTAAAACGATGTTGGCAATTTTTACATGGCGTTCTGCCGGCTCATCAAACGTTGATGATACTACCTCGGCGCGTACGCTGCGGGCCATATCAGTTACCTCCTCAGGGCGTTCGTCTATCAGTAATATAATAAGGTATACTTCGGGGTGGTTACGGGCAATGGCGTTGGCCACATCCTTTAACAACATAGTTTTACCGGTTTTTGGCTGTGCCACAATTAAACCGCGCTGACCTTTACCTATAGGCGAAAACAGGTCCATAATACGGGTTGAATAATTACCCGGATCTGTAAACAGGCTTAACTTCTCAGAAGGGAAAAGCGGTGTTAAGTGGTCAAAAGGAACCCGGTCGCGAACTTCGGCAGGGATGCGGCCGTTAATGGCTTCAACACGTACCAAAGGAAAATATTTTTCACCTTCTTTAGGTGGGCGGATGCTGCCGCGAACCGTATCACCGGTTTTTAAACCAAACAATTTTATTTGCGATTGTGATACATAAATATCATCCGGCGAGGTAAGGTAGTTATAGTCTGATGATCTTAGGAAACCGTAACCATCGGGCATAATTTCCAATACACCTTCGTTTACAATAACATTATCAAAATCAAGGTTAATAGCAGGCTCCTGCGTTTTTTGCTGATTAGGGTTCCCGTTAGCGCGCCTGTCAAATTTCTGCGGACGCACCTCTGCAGATGGAGCCTCAGCTTTTGGCGCTGCTTCACCTGGTTGATTTTCAGAAGCTTCGATTGTAACCGGAGCAGCTGCCGGGATGTCATTCTGAGCATCTTCGTTATTCTGCTGATCATCCTCTTCCTGGTCGAACAGGTTGGTATCATCCAAAGGTACTTCAACACGGGGCTGAGTTTTTGGTTTTAGCACACGGGTACGTTTACGGGCTTTTTCACTTGCAGTTTCGGCCGCTGGTTCAGCTGTAATTGGTGAATAATTTTGTTCAACAATGTTTTGTTGCGCCCTGGCGGCCTCAATTAATTGTTGTTGTTCAATAATACGGGCTATTAGCAAGGC
>NZ_JBFUKF010000568.1:0-2508 GCF_056400985.1 Mucilaginibacter sp. P4_G9
CTGATAACCTTTGCTTCACCAAAATTAAAACCGTCCCCGGCACTAACGATCATAACCATTACTTCAGGATGTATTTTAAAGAAGATATTAATGATGAGGTGAGGGGGTATATGAGGAAGGCTCTGGAACAATAGTCTCCCTGCCTTTTCCAAACGAGAGGACTTTGAATTGCTCCTTTTTAAAAGAAAACGATGTAAACAAAAAGACCTTCATTTGCAGAAGGCTTTTTGTTTATATGATTTTTTCAGAACCCTCCTTTGGAGAGGGCAGGATGAAGCTTTGAGCCTAATTCACCCTGTGTATTTCAATAGCCTCCGGTATCGAAAGCATCAACGGAACTTTTTCAACCGTAACAAAGCTCAGGTCGAGGCCAAAACCACGCTCTTCTGATAAACTTAAGTGTTTCAGGTAAACATAAAAATCCATGATGAACCGCTCATATAACGACAAGCTATGCGAGCGTGAAAACACTTTTTCAATCACCACAAACCTAAAATCGCCAACAATCTTGTGTTTATTTAGTGATTTATAGTGACTGGTAATATCAACCTCGCCCTTTTTTACCAAATCTTCAACCACTTTTCTAAACAGCAGGTTTATTTGCTGCTCAACGCGGAAACCCAATTTAAAGTCGATACGGATGAGTTTGTTGGGCACTAAAAAATCAACCTCATATTCGCGTTTGTAAGGCTCATCAACTACGTCAACGTGAACCAGCCAATATACATCGGCACGTTTAGGCTGTTTTTGTAATATGGAGTAAACTATTTTCGATTCAATTTCTGAGTTAAAATTGGCGCTGGTTAAATAAACCAGTTGCGATGCGTATTTAGGTACGCTTTCGTCGGCGCTCAGTTCATTAATAATGTTATAATAATCATCAATACCTACAAACTTAACATAACGGTTCCTGATTTTGCGGGCCGTGTGCCACGTCCACATTACGGTGAACAATACAAATCCTATTGATAAAGTAAACCAGCCGCCATGTAAAAACTTAACCAGGTTACCAGTAAGAAATGTACCTTCAATAACCAGGTAAACAGCTAAAAATATATTAATAATGTAATCCGGTACTTTTTTACGTTTCAGGAATTTAGATACCAGTATTGTGGTCATGAGCATGGCCACCGTGATACTTAAACCATAAGCCGCCTCCATTTTATCCGAGTGGCGAAATATCAGCACAACACCCAGGCATCCCGCCCAAAGCAGCCAGTTAACACTGGGTACATACAATTGACCCTTTTGTTCTGATGGATAATTGATACGCACTTTTGGCCAAAGGTTAAGTCGTACAGCCTCGGCAATAAGCGTAAACGATCCCGATATCAGCGCCTGGCTGGCAATAATGGCGGCAACAGTCGCTATGCCTATACCAAATATCAGGAACCAATCGGGCATAATTTTATAAAATGGGTTATTGGCGTTCAGGTCCATAACAGTGCCATTTCTTTGCAGCAACCAAACGGCCTGGCCCAGGTAGTTAAGAATTAAACAGGCTTTAACGTATATCCAGCTTATCCGGATGTTTTGCTTACCGCAATGCCCCAGATCTGAATATAAAGCCTCGGCACCTGTAGTACACAAAAACACAGCTCCTAAAATAATAAAGGCGCTATGGCTGCTGCTCGAACTTAATAATTCATAAGCATAATAGGGGTTTAGCGCCCTGATGATGCCAGGTGAATGAGCAATATAACTGATCCCCAACACGCCCATCATGGTAAACCAAATGAACATAATTGGCCCGAAAGCTTTACCAACCAGCGATGTGCCAAACTGTTGAATAATAAACAGCCCTGTAATAATGGCCATAACAATTTGTACAGTAGGCAAATGGGGATAATAAGCCTGCAAACCTTCAATTGCCGACGATATGGTGATTGGCGGGGTAATGATACCATCTGCAAGCAAGGCGCAGCCACCAACAACGGCGGGTACAATAAGCCATTTTGCCTTTCGGCGTACAAGCGAGAACAGGGAGAAAATCCCACCCTCGCCTTTATTATCGGCACGCAATGTGATCACTACATATTTTAACGTAGTTTGTAATGTTAACGTCCAAAAAATTAGCGAGACCCCTCCCAGTATTAAAGTTTCAGAAATTTGGTTTGTACCAACTATGGCTTTAAATACGTATAATGGGGAGGTACCAATATCACCGTAAATTATTCCTAAACTGATGAGGAGGCCGGCGGCCGACAGTTTTTGCAGATCTTTGTGGTTTGACACTATTTTGCTTTTGTGAAGTCGCAAAAATATTAATTTTTTCCATTAAACTTAAATAATCATTAAACGTATACGTAAATTGCATGTCTATACCTTAAAAACAGCCCTGGTTGTTAAATTTTGTTAAAAAGTTTTACAAAAACGTCATTTTCTTAGGTCATCAGGGCATTATTTATACTTTTGTAAGGAATCTTAATAATGAGGCGAAAAATTACTTATTCTTTTACTTACACACATGCATGGCTTGTATTAGTTGCGATGGCAACTTTTATGAAT
>NZ_JBFUKF010000569.1:0-2506 GCF_056400985.1 Mucilaginibacter sp. P4_G9
TCCTAAACCCGAGCAAAAGGAATTTTTAGGGTTTCTGAAATTTTCGGCAGAAAATCTGCTGGTACTTATTAATGATATACTTGATTTTAGTAAAATAGAGGCAGGTAAAATTGAGTTTGAAGAGGTTGATTTTAGTATTACTGATCTTACAAAAAATATCAGGCTGGCACTGCTTCAAAAGGCTAACGAAAAAAATATCCAGATAAAACTGATGATGGACCAGGATTTGCCTAATGCGATCATTGGCGATCCGATACGTTTAGGGCAGATATTAACCAACCTGATAAGCAATGCTGTAAAGTTTACAAATAAGGGAAAGGTAACGATTACCGCATCGTTAGGCTGGTGTAGTGAAGATAAATCAACCATTGATTTTGAAATTGCCGATACCGGGATAGGTATTATGCCTGATAAAATTGAGCATATTTTTGAAAGCTTTAACCAGGCCAGTACCGATACGACCCGTAAATATGGCGGTACAGGCCTTGGCCTTACTATTACAAAACGCCTTTTACAATTGTTGGGCAGCGAAATTACGGTTATAAGCGAATACAATAAAGGATCTGTTTTTAAGTTTAGCCTAACGTTTAAAAATAGTAAAAAACAATTAAGCAGCACATCAGATAGCGAGGAGTTTTACAATTTGAAGAGCCTTAAAGGCACTAAATTACTTATTGCCGAAGATAACCAGATAAATGTTATACTGGCCAAGCATTTCATGAAACAATGGGATATTGAATGTGATGTTGCCGAAAATGGGCAAATAGCTTTAATGCTGGTGCAAACGCACGATTACGATATGATTTTGATGGATCTTCAAATGCCCGAGATGGATGGCTATCAAACCACAACAGCAATACGTGAACTTCCCGGCGAAAAGTATAAGAATTTGCCTATTATAGCCCTCACCGCATCGGCCATGCTTGATATCCAGGACATGGCATTTACCGTCGGGATGAATGATTATGTGAGTAAACCGTTTAACCCTAATGAGCTTCATCGCAAAATTGCAAAGTACAGCAGGCAAAAGGAAAGCGTGTAGGCTTTCATCCTCTTAATTTGTTCATTTAAAACAAGTTAAAAGCAATAAAGCGGACAAAGTGATTTTGATGCGCCGTTTTTTCTCAACAAGTAAAGCAAAGCCTGAAAATTTTCTTACTTTTGTATCCCGTACACAAACATTTGGTTCCGGCGTAAAACCGCAGCCATTTTTCAAAAAAATCATGACTAAATATATTTTTGTTACGGGTGGCGTTACCTCGTCGTTAGGAAAAGGTATTATCTCCGCTTCATTAGCCAAACTACTACAATCGCGCGGTTATCGTGTTACTATCCAAAAGTTTGATCCCTATATCAATATCGATCCGGGAACATTGAACCCTTATGAGCATGGTGAATGCTACGTAACCGAGGATGGCGCCGAAACAGATCTGGACCTTGGTCACTACGAACGCTTTTTAAATACCCCAACATCAAAAGCCAATAACATCACTACCGGTCGTATTTATCAAAATGTGATCAATAAAGAGCGTGAAGGTGCTTTTTTGGGTAAAACCGTACAGGTAGTACCCCACATTACCGACGAAATTAAACGCAACTTCCGCATATTGGGCGAGAGTGGCGAATATGATATTGTGATTACCGAATTAGGCGGTACCGTAGGTGACATTGAATCGTTACCCTACATCGAAGCTGTACGCCAGTTCAGGTGGGAAACAGGGTCTGGTAACTCATTGGTAATTCACCTTACATTGGTTCCATTTCTGGCGGCTGCAGGCGAATTAAAAACCAAACCAACCCAGCACTCGGTAAAAATGCTGCTTGAATATGGTATTCAGCCGGATATCCTGGTTTGCCGTACCGAGCATCATTTAACACCCGATATTCGCAAAAAAATCGCGCTTTTTTGTAATGTGAATATCAATGCCGTTATCGAATCGATAGACGCATCAACCATTTATGATGTGCCGTTATTGATGCTTAAAGAGCAGTTAGATAAAACAGTATTAACTAAATTAAAATTATCGCACAAGAACGAGCCTAACCTGGATAGCTGGAAAGATTTCCTGGGCCGTTTAAAAAACCCTACGGCCGATGTACGCATAGCGCTGGTAGGTAAATATGTTGAATTGCCGGATGCTTATAAGTCTATTACCGAGGCATTTATACACGCGGGCGCTTCCAAAGAGTGTAAGGTTAGGGTAGAGTATATTCCATCAGAAAGCTTAACACCCGAAAATGCTATAGAAAAGCTTAAAGGCATGCACGGCGTACTGGTTGCACCAGGTTTTGGCGAGCGCGGTTTTGAAGGTAAAATTGAAGCTATCCGTTATGTTCGCGAAAACAACATACCTTTCTTTGGTATTTGTTTGGGCATGCAATGCGCGGTTGTGGAGTTTGGCCGGAATGTTTTGGGCCTGCAAAATGCCAACAGTACCGAAATGAGCCCCGATACCCCTCATCCGGTTATTGGCATGATGGAAGAGCAGAAAACCATCACCAACAA
>NZ_JBFUKF010000570.1:0-2505 GCF_056400985.1 Mucilaginibacter sp. P4_G9
TACATCGCCGCCATGGTTACCTAATACGGTTGATGTGCTGCTACCTGCTTCAAGATTATTAATTACGGGGGTATTTTTAAAATAATCTTCAAGAAACATGGCAGGGCGGATGGCCATTGTGAGGTCGGGATTGTTGAAGTTTCCATCAATCAGCAAAACCTTTTTGTTAATCATAGCGTAGGAGTAGGCCAGGCTTGTAGCAAATAGCGTTTTACCCTCATAAGCTGCCATACTGGTAATCGCAATAACCTTTTCCCCGCGCAGTTCCTGGTCAATTTCAAACCTTATTGATCGTAACAGATCTTTAAACTGCCGCATTTTATCGCGGTTGTCTACATCCCAAAGTTTTCTCAGGTCAAGGTTCGCCCCATGAATCTTGTTAAGAACGCCCAATAAAGGCAGTTGTGTTTTATTAACCAGTTCGGCTGGTTCCTTAATGGTATTATCAAGGTAGAACAGTAAAAATAAAACGAACAGACAAATAAAAAGCATAGCTATCGCGCTTAAACCAATCAGCAGCATTTTTTTTGATGGTTGAGGAGCTTCGGGCGCGGCAACTTCAACCTGAATCAGTTTAATTGAGAAGTTTGATTTCAGGTTAGTTTCGTTGTACTTGTTTAAAACTTCCAGGTATTCTTTGCTGGCAATGTCAATGTCAAAATAATAGGTATTAACCTTGGCATCAAAAGGTACCAGGCGGGCAAACTTTCCATTCAGGTCGGCCAGTTCGCTGTTTATAGATTGAATACTGTATTTAGCCATATCACGGGATATTTCCAGCGTTAATTTTTGCTTAACCAGTTCGTCTTTAGCTATAAGCGGGCTGCTTATATATTTATCCGACGACTGATTAATTTCGGAAGCCAGTGTTTTTTGCAGAGAATCTAATGCAGGTTTGTATTTAGGATCATAATTGCTGCGTATATACCTGTTTTGAACAGTATGAAGTTCATCCTGGGTTGAGGTTATAGCCTGGTTATATCTACTTATGGTTGATTCTAAATATTTTCTATCTGCAGGGTCAAATTTATCATTAATGGTTTTAAGGGCGCCTTCATTAGATGCAATATCCTTTTCTGCTTCCTGCTTTTTATTAGTATAAACCAGTATCTGGCTAAAAATGGCTCTTGATTGTTCCTCAAGATTTAATATGCCATTATCTATCTTATATTTTTGAAGCTGAGCTGTTTTATCACTTAGCAAGCCTCTTTTTTGCTTCATCAGATCCGATAAAAAAGAAACGGCGGTTGATTCGTTTTGCTTTACCGTTTGTGTATAGTAATTAATAAACTGTGTACATAGTTCGTTTACCACAGTTGCAGATAATTGTGGATTTTCTGAATTATACATTACAGATATAAAATCACTGTCTTCATCCCTGTAAATTATCAGTTCCTTACGTAAAGAACCATCATCATATTTCATGGAACGCAGCAGGTCGTTCAAGGTGCTTTCCTTCTCGTTGTAAAGTAATAATGCTTCAAGGTGATCAAACTTATACTGGAAAACCTTTAGCGCCTCCGCCCGTTCATATTCATGCATTTCTGCAAGTTGCTTGCTGTATTTGCGAAATGGTGCATCTGGATTCTTAAGGTCATGTATTATAAGCGAATAAGAAACCTGGTTAACTATTTTTTTTAACCTCATAATAGCCAAGAGGTTACCAAATTCACTTAACACCTGTTGTTGCTGAACATTTACATCCTTATCAAGAAGATGACGCGATCCGTCAATAATGCCGGTGGCTATTTGCGCATGGGACATATAACGATCCGGAAGATTTTTAACTAAGTAAAACGATACTGCTATAGTTATAAGCGGTAAAAAAATTAGTACTAATCTGTATTTTTTTAAGAGCTTAAAAAAATTGGTTATCTCCATTTATTTTACATCCTCTAATTTAATACCTAATAGCTCTTCAAGACTGGTTTTGGTTGTCCATGTTGCTAATTCTGCCTGTACCATATACGAATTTTGAGTATAATAACTGTTTAGTTGTTCGTTATAAACCTGAAATGTGATTTCTCCTTTTTGAAAAGCGTATTTCATCTGTTTAACGGCGCTTCCCGCATCAGTTACCGCGCCCGAACGTAGCCTTAGCTCCGTCATTGCAGCAAGGTAAGCAAAGTAAAGTTTTCTTACCTGGGCTTCAAGATTAAGCATGTATTGGGCCTGGTCATATTGCGCAATTTTATAAGTTTCATGGGCCGCATTGGTTATAGAAGGGTTTTTAAACAATTGCCCAATGCTAAGTGTAATAGCCAGCTGATACCCTTTAAATATGGTGGGCTGTGCCTGGTTAACTAAATTTTGCGGACTGTAAATATAAGAGGCCGTTAATCCATCCAGCCATGCAAATTTGGTTGCATTATAATTGCTGTGGGCGGCGTTTACCTGGCTTTGCTTCGCTTTAACCTCCGGATAGTTCTTTTTAGCGATAGCTACCAACTTATCAAGATATGGCATGTTAACCGTATTAATAAATGTTTCCTGGGCATATAATTG
>NZ_JBFUKF010000571.1:0-2504 GCF_056400985.1 Mucilaginibacter sp. P4_G9
CCCTTTAATGAAGTTTTTACAAGCGACATGCTTGCGGGTGCCGAAACACATGAGATGAATTTTTTGGCTTCGGCAGTATTTTTAAATAATGGTAAAAAGTTTACCTGTAAGCTTTTACCGGCCGAGGCACAGCTTTCAATGGTTAACACTATTTTATGTGATGATATTGATAATACAGGCAATGTTAAAATAATTTTAGGGGGTAACTTTTACGGTTTTAAACCAGAAATTGGCCGGCTTGATGCAAGCCATGGGCTGGTTTATCAATATAGTAAAAATGGGTTTAGCTATTTTCCTTCCTTAAAAACCGGGTTTGATTTAAACGGACAGGTGCGTTCGTCATTAGTCATCAAAAATGCACTGGGCAGCAAGTATTACCTGTTTGGTATTAATGACCAACCGCTTAAAGCATATAAATTACGTTAATATTAAAGATGTCGCTACTTACAAAATATATACCTGTACCGATGAAATTGTTTTGCTTCCTATTCTTTATCGGGATTATTTGCCTGGGTGCCTGCAAACCTAAAAAGACGGGCGATGGGGCTTTTAAATTACTATCTGCAGATGAGACAGGAATAGGCTTTGTAAATAAAAACATCGTATCAGATTCTGTTAATATTTTAGATTACCTGTATTTCTACAACGGGGCAGGTGTAGCCGCCGCCGATTTTAATAACGACGGGTTACAGGATCTGTATTTTGTATCAAACCAGGGAGAGAATAAGCTTTATTTAAATAAAGGCGGTTTAAAGTTTGACGACATAACGGCTAAAGCGGGCCTTGCCGGCACAGGCAACTGGAAAACAGGTGTTACTGTAGTTGATATCAATGGCGATGGCTTAAAGGATATTTATGTATCTGCAGTATCGGGCTACAAAACATTTAAGGGCAAAAACCAACTCTACATCAACAACGGCAATCTTACATTTACAGAAAGCGCTGTCAAATATGGGCTCGATTTTGCAGGCCTGTCAACCCAGGTTTCGTTTTTTGATTATGATAAGGATGGCGACCTGGATATGTTCCTGCTCACCTCATCTGTACATAGTAACGATACCTACGGCGATTCTACCTTAAGATTTAAGTACAACCATGATGCCGGCGACCACCTTTTCCGTAACGATGGCGGGCATTTTACAGATGTTACCCAAAAATCGGGTATTTATAGCGCTCCTATAGGCTACGGGCTTGGCCTCAGCATTGGCGATCTGAACAATGATGGTTGGGATGATATTTATGTAAGTAACGATTTTTTTGAACAGGATTATTATTACGTCAACCAACACGACGGTACTTTTAAAGAACAGCTAAAAAGCGCTTTTGGCCATACCAGCCTGTTCTCGATGGGGAATGCCATCAGCGATATCAATAAAGATGGTCATTTGGATGTGCTTACTACAGATATGCTGCCCGAGGATATTAAAGCATTACGATCAACCATTAATGACGAGCCATTGGATATTTATAACCAGGAAGTTAACGCGGGTTATTATTACCAGTATTCAAAAAACTGCCTGCAGTTAAATGTAGCAAATGGGAGCAAGTTTGTTGATATGAGCTTATACAGCGGCGTATCAGCTACCGACTGGACGTGGTCGCCCCTGGTGCAGGATTTTGATATGGATGGCCGTAAGGATCTTTTCTTCTCCAACGGGATTAAAAAGCGGCTCAACGATATGGATTACCTTAAATACCTGGGCAATCCGGGTGTAATGCAGGAGTATCAAACCAGCCGTGTTTTTGATAAAGATAAGATCAACATGATGCCCGATGGCGCGGTGCACAACTTTTTTTATCACGGGGACGATCTGCTTAAGTTTACCGATGCTTCATTTACAAATGATATGCAAAAGCCGTCAATCTCGGCGGGCTCGGTAGCGGTCGACCTGGATAACGACGGTGACCTGGAAATAGTAACCAATAACATGGATGAGCCGGCTTACCTGTATAAAAATACCACTATGGAAACCCGTAGGGATGATAAACCGGGCTTTTTAAAGTACGCTGTTAAGTATATCAAAGCTAACCCGGATGGTATCGGGACTAAGTTTTTCCTTAAATCGGGCAAACAGCTTGATCACCAGGAAGTTCAAACCAGCAATGCATATGAAAGCAACCTGAGTACCGAGTTGCTTTTTACCTTTTTACCCGGCGATAAGCCAACTGAACTTTTAGTGGTCTGGCCCGATAATAGCTGGCAGATAGTAAAGAATTTTAAGCAGGATGCAAAAACAACAATCACTTATGATAGTAAACAGGTACAGTCGGCGGATAATATTTCATCAGTTATAAATGCTTTCATCAGCAATAAAAAGCAGTTTGATTATAAACCTGTGCAGGCTAAACTTTTGGCCAGTGTAAAAACTTTTGATACGCCCGACTTTAACTATTATTCGTTGTTGCCGCATACCTATTTGTTGCACACCCCCGCTATTGCAGTGGCAGATGTTAATGGAGATGGCTATGATGATATTTATGTAGGTGGCTTTACAGGCGAGGAC
>NZ_JBFUKF010000572.1:0-2503 GCF_056400985.1 Mucilaginibacter sp. P4_G9
CAATATTGAATATTATAACTCCATAATTTATGAAGCACATGTAAAAGGCTTCACCAAAATGCACCCCCAAATACCTGAAGAGATCAGGGGTACGTACGCTGCCATTGGCCATCCGGTAACTATTAAATATTTGAAAGACCTGGGGATAACCGCAATTGAACTAATGCCTGTACATCATTTTTTAAACGATAGGCATTTAGTTGAAAAAGGCCTTACTAATTACTGGGGGTATAATACCATCGGTTTCTTTGCTCCCGATTCGCGGTACTCTTCCAGCGGGGTACGCGGCGAGCAGGTAACCGAGTTTAAAACCATGGTTAAAAACTTACACAAGGCAGGTATTGAAGTGATTCTTGATGTGGTTTACAATCATACAGGCGAAGGCAGCCAGATGGGGCCTACCCTCTCCTTTCGCGGTATTGATAATTCCAGTTATTATCGCCTTACCGAGGATAAAAGGTTTTACATGGATTACACCGGTACAGGTAACACGCTAAATGCCAATTTACCTAATGTACTGCGCCTGATGATGGATAGCCTGCGCTACTGGATCCTGGAGATGCATGTGGATGGTTTCCGCTTTGACCTTGCCGCTACCCTGGCCCGTGAGCTGCATGAGGTGAATCGCCTGAGTGCTTTTTTTGATATTATACACCAGGATCCGTGCATATCGCAGGCGAAGCTGATTGCTGAACCCTGGGATGTTGGCGAAGGTGGATACCAGGTAGGTAAGTTTCCGTCGGGCTGGGCTGAATGGAACGGTAAATACAGGGATAGTATCCGCGATTTCTGGAGCGGTACAGAAAGTTCCCTTGCCGAATTTGGCGACCGGATAACGGGCAGCTCTGATCTGTACAAATCCTACCGCCGGCCATCGGCCAGTATCAACTTTGTAACTGCTCATGATGGTTTTACCCTGAATGATCTTGTATCGTATAATGAAAAACATAACGAGGCCAATGGTGAGGATAATAATGATGGCGAAAATCATAACCGTTCGTGGAACTGCGGTGTTGAAGGGCCAACAGACGATGAAAATATCAATGAACTGCGTGAAAAACAAAAGCGTAATTTTCTAATAACATTGTTCCTGTCTCAGGGTGTGCCAATGCTGATAGCCGGTGACGAAATGAGCCGCACTCAAAATGGCAATAATAATTCCTATTGCCAGGATAATGAAATTTCATGGATCAACTGGGAAACCATGGATAAAGATTTGATGAAATTTACCAGTAAGCTAATTAAATTACGAAAAGAACATGCCTCATTTTCAAGGAAGAACTGGTTTAAAGGCGAGGTTGAAACAAAAAGTGGAGTAGCTGATATAGCCTGGTTTTTGCCCGATGGATCGGAAATGAGTGAGGATAACTGGAACCACGACTTTGCCAAATCTGTTGCTGTTTTTTTAAACGGATTAGGGTTACACAGCGTAAACGCTGAAGGCAATAAGGTAGTAGATGATAGCTTTTATATCATATTTAACGCCCACGATGCGCCGCTTAGTTATAAGTTACCTGCAAAGGAATATGCAAGGGATTGGGAACTGCTCATCGATTCACATAAAAACCCAAACGAAGAAGTTAAAGGCACATTTAACGCGAAAGATATTATACAGGTTGAAGGACGATCTGTTGTATTGCTTCAGCACCAATTGATTCACGATAGCGAAACAAAACACAACTAACGAAACATTAGGTTACGTATATCATGAGCAATATATCAATCAACAAAAAAAATATTCCAGCGGCCCCGCCGCATCTGCAGAAATCATAAATACGAACTTTGCACAGTTACCACCAGAATTCATACTGATATGCACCCAATATTAAATACAAAAAGCCGGATGAAAATAAATCTCTATCCGGCTAAATCACTCTAAAACAATCACCTCTTATTATATAGGAAGTTTATAACAATTAATATAGATACTTTTACAAGAGTCTATTAATTAAATGTTTAAACAAAGATATTTATAATATACTGGTACTTTACCGATAAGGGAGTATTTTTACGGGGTGCTGACACAGGCAAGATGGTTAGTCGATTGCGTTAACAATACATTAACCCTTTAATAAATATATCGGTGAGCAATAGCTTTTTGGTGCGAATCTCCTCGAGGTGTTCTTTTGGTGGAAAGCTTTTTTTCTTTTGCGAGATAGCTCCTACCCTGATGCCGTGCATGGCATCCAAAAGGAGATCTACAATTTCTTCTGAATTTTCAATGGGTTTTATAGTACCTCTTTCAATTTCAATCTTAATAGCATTATTCAACAAGGTAAGCTCAGCTTTATGCACCTGTTCAACAATTTCCCAAATCGTATCCGGCAAATTTTGCTCATTCAGCCTAAAAAAATCAAAAAAATTATAATTGCTCACTATAAAATCATGATGGGTATTGATCTGGAAAACAAAGGCCTCTTTTAAATTACTAAAAGAATCTATTTTACCCTCCAGCAGCTTTAAATAATCATTGGCCAGTTTACGCATTACAGCTATGTATAAC
>NZ_JBFUKF010000573.1:0-2502 GCF_056400985.1 Mucilaginibacter sp. P4_G9
GTCCGGTACATCCGCGTAAATAATGGGATTAGTGGCTTTTTGCGCATATAAACACGGCACTGTAATCGTTATAATTAAGGCCGCCATCCATAACCTGTAAATTGCATTTCTCATATTGACATTTGGTTTTTTGTCCTGGTATTCTTACCTGGTTTTATTTAGTTAATGTATTTATTTGAAGCACGCTTACGGAGTAGGCATCGAAAGTCCTGGTAAATTTAGCGCCTGCCACTTTTATTTTGGAGGTAACTGGGACTATTTTTACCGGATCGCTGATCGTGTTCGTATCTTCGGGTTTATCGCCTTTTATGACCACGATAATACCTTCGGGAGAAAGTTTTCCGGCCCCCTTCAGATCAATATCAACCTGCTGCGGCTTTCCTGTTGCATTTACTACTTTAAGAAACAGTTTTCCCGTTTTGGTGTCCCGGGTAGCGACATAAAACATACCTGGTATAGGTTTGGGCATGTTGTTCGCCGCGCTGTCCTGTTTGGTAGCAGGCCTTGTTTGGGTGGGGATATTGGCGCCCGCTACAGGAACCACTTTGTTGCCGATATAGCTATTAAACATTACTTGTACATAGTATGATGGCGAACCAAAACTTGTCAATGCATCATAACCTATCAGGTTTGATTCCCATTGCCATGCTTTCGGCACGGTTGCGGTAGCCTTGTTTACATTTGCAAATAAAGGCGCATAGCATGAGCGGATAACCAGGTCCGAGTTACGTTCCATACCGGTCATCCACGCGGCATCGCCAAGGGCAGCATTCAAATTGGTGGTTGGCATGCCTTCCGTTGTTGCCCATTCACCTACAAACACTTTATATCCTTTGCGGTCGTAGTTATCATAATGTGCTGCATCCTCTTCCATCCCCCAGGCATTGCGGTAATAATGTTCATCTACAATTTCGGGCTTGCGGATGGTTAATTTACYCCTGCTCCCAAGCCAGTCCTTGCCGCCCATGCTTGCAATACAGTGAAGGTTWGGGTATTTGGCTTTAATGSCATCATAAAACTGGGCRTAACGTCCGTCRTARCTGCCAGACTCGTCAAACCCGTCTTCRTTACCAATYTCCACAKAGCTGAGTTTAAARGGCGCCGGGTGCCCGTCTGCCGCACGTTTAGCGCCCCAATAGGTGTGTACGTCGCCTGTAACATATTCAATTTCATCAAGCGCATCATCTACATAGGGTTTTAAAAGCGGGCCTGCGTCCACATGGTCGCCATCGAGCGAATAGCCGGCATAAACGGCAAGCAGCGGTTCCATTTTCAGATCTTCGCACCATTCTAAAAATTCAAGTAAGCCCATCCCGTCGGTAGGGCGGTAGCCCCATGAACCGGTATGGCCCGGACGGTTTTCAAGCGCGCCTAACGTGGTCTTCCATGGGAAGGCATCGTTCAGTTTCGGGCCTTCAAGGAAATTACCGCCKGGAAAACGTAAAAAACGGGGTTTCATATCGGCCAGTAACTTCATTAGATCTATCCGGTTCCCATTGGGGCGGTTATGATAAGTAGGCGGAAATAAGGAAACGAGGTTAAAATAATAAACCCCGGTACGGTTYGTCGAAATAACAAAACGGGCGTCAGATGTTGGTTTAACACCGGCGCCTGTTGTTAATTTGAGTTCATATTTTTTCCAAAAGGCGCTTTTTATCAAATTAATAGTTCCCGAAGCATATACGGTTTTACCGTCATTGCTTTCTATGCTTACGGTTATGGGCCCGGCAGTGTTATCGGCAATTACCGGAACAGTAACTGTAGGCTTGGRCTCCCAGGGGCGGGGGGGAAATGGCTTGCTGCTCGTACCCTTCATATAAAAAGAAGCGTTATAAGTTGTATTAGGCAAAACAGGTATGCCCCAATAACCTTCATTTGCTATGCCGGCCCGGCCACCGCCGGTATCCACCAAAAGTCTTAAACAAGTAGTTAACGAGCCATTAATTGCCTGGCGCTGCTGATCGTTGGGTACATTGCCGGGGTTTGGGGCAACTAATTTAATAGTGGCTTTCGCGCCACCTTCCCTGATCACGCTCCATGCTTCCGGCGTATTTGGGTTGTCCTTAAATATCCTGTTCCTGATCAGCTCGGCATACAAACCCCCATCGTACGAATGGTTGATCTCTTCGGTCATCAACCCATACAGTTGCGGGCTTACATTTGCGCCAGGCTTAGTTAAATCAAGCGTTAGCTTAGGGTTTTGTGCTTGTAAACTTGTTGTTGTGAACAGGAACAGACACAAAATTGAAATGGGTAATAACTTTTTCATCATGAAAGTTTATATTATTAATTATTTTTTACACTTATTTTATAGGGCCAACGGGGCATTTGCATTGAAAATTATTTCTCAGTTTATCGGTATTGAGTTCATTTGACCAGGATTTTTACTGTTTTTGAAATATTGCGTGATGAATTACCTAACTGAAGGATGTATTCGCCGGCTTCGGTATTCCATCCTTTTTTTGTCTCGTCATAAAAAGCCAAATCACCAACCTTTACATC
>NZ_JBFUKF010000574.1:0-2500 GCF_056400985.1 Mucilaginibacter sp. P4_G9
GTTGGAGAATCCCAGACTTACGAAGTTTTTAAAACTTCGTAAGTCTTTCGCCGATTTGTCATTCCCCCTTCAGGGTCCCTGGATTTTACCACTCGCAATGACGCGTCGATATGTGCTTCATTAGAAGTATAAAAACATTAATAAAATGAAATTTAGACAGCTTATTAGTATGTTTGAAATTCAGGAGAGATAATTACTCAATAAATTAATACTTATATGGCTCCATTTTACCGCAAGGGCAGGCGCAGTTAGGGTCGCTGATGCCCATTTTTTTCAAAAAAAACTGATAAAAACCAATCCTGTCGTTCATGCCATATACTTTATCGCCTTTACCGCATTCTACGTCACCGTTAACAATATTAATGGTCATACCGAAGCCTGGGGTAGTACGGCCATGTGCTTTGTCGTTGGCGGTGGGCTGCCATTTACCGGTCATTACATCATGCGCAGATGGTTTATGCGTTTCTGGTGTCATCCAAAAATAAATAGCTGCTTTAAAGGCTACAACAGGATCTGTTTCTACCAGTTCGGGGTTGTTTAATAGTATTTTTGGATCGCCAAAAATACAGTTTGACGCATAGCCGTAGTTGCCATTGTAACTTAACTGCATGGGGCCGCGGCCATAATATTTTTTACCGGCTACAGGAGGGTATTCATCACTATCAGAAATATAGGTGTTGGATGTGTTGCTTTCATGTATCAGCATCAGGCCGTCGTCGTAACTGCCGTTCATGCCATGGCGGGTTTCATGGGCTATCTGCGCGAAGAAGGCAGCCAGTTCTTTTTTATTTACGTCGGCACCAAAGGCGGTGCAAAACTCCCCATAATCAACGGTAAAGGAACTGTCGGGCTTCTTTTTTGCCCATTCCTCATTCCAGTCGCCATCCTGGCGTACAACGGTTGTTTTGCCCGTTTTTTTATCTGTTCTGATAAACTGGTAAACCGATACTGCCCGCCGGGTAATTTTAACTTTAACCTGCCCCAATTCGTCGGCAGCTTTTATAAACGCTGCATAAGTGTAAAATTTGTCGCGTTGAGGGAAAAGCTCATTAAACTGTTTTTCGGTGAGGATATTGCTGATGGATGCTTTTGGCAGAGCCGTAGCCGCTGTATCTGCAGGCTTTTTTGTACCGGCGCTGCCACCACAGCTAAATGTCGAAATTACGAGGGTAGAAGCCGCTATCAAAACTAATTTAGAGGATAATATAATCGGTTTCATAATTTTTATAGATATACAGTATTTGATTGTATTGCAAATGCAAGTTTAAAGCTATCATTTAATAAACTGCGTTTCATCAGCAAAAATTATACTAAAAAGCGAAACCGGTAATATTTACATTCGGCGCACGAATTTTAAATTACCGTATTTATTGTAAAAATTATATATTCACTTTAATTAAATATATGAAGATATATACTAAAACGGGGGATAAGGGGTTTACATCATTGATAGGCGGTACCCGTGTAGCTAAATACCATTTACGGATAGAGAGCTACGGTACTGTTGACGAGCTAAACTCCTATATAGGCCTCATCAGCGGTCAGGATATTACCATACATGATAGGGGAATATTGAAGCAGATACAGGACAGGTTATTCACAATAGGCTCGTCGCTGGCGGCAGATCCGGAGCGATCAAAAATGGTAATACCAGATCTGCATATGGAAGACGTGGAGTTGTTGGAGCAGGAAATGGACGCCATGAATGAACAATTGCCCGAGCTGCGTCATTTTATTTTACCGGGTGGTAATAATGCCATTTCGTTTTGCCATATTGCAAGATGTATTTGCCGCCGGGCGGAGCGGGTGACTGTGCAATTGGCTAATGAAAGTACAGTTGACGAAAAAGTGAATATTTATCTGAACAGGTTGAGCGATTACCTATTCACTTTAGCCCGCAAGATTGCAAATGAGCATAATTTGCCTGAAAATCAATGGATACCGCGCATTTAATTATGTGAAAAAAAAATTGATATTCCAATTGAAATTATTATACTTTTGCGAAAAAGTAAATTTACTGATAAATATAAAATATATAGAAACATGTATTGGACACTTGAATTAGCATCTCACCTTGAAGATGCGCCATGGCCCGCAACAAAAGATGAATTAATTGACTATGCTATTCGTTCTGGAGCTCCTGTGGAGGTGATTGAAAACCTGCAGGCACTGGAAGACGATGGTGAACCGTATGAAAATATAGAAGAAATATGGCCGGATTACCCGACTAAAGATGATTTCTTTTTTAACGAAGACGAGTATTAATCTGCATAAATAGCCCTTTTTCAAGGGCTATTTTATTCGCCTCTGTTTTTTGGAATGATTTTAGTGATAAACAGAATATACTTATCAATTAAAACATAACAAAATGAGAGGCTTATTGTACATCATCGCAGTTATTCTGGTTATAGGATGGCTGTTCGGAGCATTTATTCACCCATTTGGAGGTGGTTTAATTCACATACTTTTAGTGATTGCTATTATAGCTGTACTATTAGGC
>NZ_JBFUKF010000575.1:0-2475 GCF_056400985.1 Mucilaginibacter sp. P4_G9
ATTATAACTATCCAATTCCCCGTCAGTTTGACATATATACTCTTTTCAGCCTTTAACATTAAATTATTTGAAAAAAAATTAATTTAAAAAACTGCAAATAGAATATTTTTAATTAGATTTAAGCAACCGATATAATATATTATTTCAAAAAGCTAATTGCATCGATTTAGCAATAACCTGAAATCGATTGCAGGAAATGGTGTTTAGTGATAGTATAAAACATTAGTCAAAAATTGTGTCGGCGACGAATTTTGCAGGGGCCAAACGCATAATAATACCTTTTATTGCTTCATGACACTAAAATGACAATTATATCCTACTAATTAAAAACAATTAACCATTGAGTAACGTATAAAATATAACACTTTAAAACCTGCTATTATGGAAACCACAGAAAAAACTAAAACTGAAGCTACTAAAGAAATGCACGACCCTAAAACAACTAAAAAGGGCCAGACACCGAAAGTTATTAATAAATGGAAGAGGAAACCTCTTCTATAAAGAATAACTGGTCGCAAAAAGTTCGTTAATAAATTTCGCGAGCTTTTTGCTTTAGCTCCGCAAATGTTCTGCGGAGGGAAGGTTTCAATTGCAGGGGCTTTAAAGTTCGGCTGTAGGCTAACTTATGCACACATCTTCTTTCTTAGGAATAAAGATTGGTGCATAGGTTAGATTTATTGTGAAGTAGTATCCAACCTTACCCGCATTTCTATCATATGCTTTTGAAAGCCGGTTTTTTCATAAGCTTTTACAGCAGCCCCGTTGTCACTATACACCTGTAACCTCAACTCGGTTAATCCCTGTTTACGCGCCCATTGCTTTAGCTTTCCAATAATCATTTGATTAATGCCCTTACCCCTGTGCTGTGGCGATACATACATAAAACCCCGGTAGGCGTAATCCGAATAATTAAAATAAGGTTTCTCACTTTTTTTGATCCGGGCATAGCCGCTGCCAACCAATTCGCCATCCAGCTCTGCCACTAAAAGTTCAACATCAGGAGAATTAATAAACATCTCCAGGTCGTAGTACTTAATTGCACCCGCAACAAGGGTGCTGTCAAAGGGGCGTTCGGCGGTAATCACACCCTGTTCAAATTGCAGCAGCGTGGGTATATCGTTTAATGTTGCTTGTCGTATCAGCATAAGCAGTATTATATTAAATACGAAAATGTTCGCAGCTTTTCAAAAATTCATTATCAGCATCAGCACCTATACCGGGGCTATCATCAATGTTTAGCTTATACCCATCATAGGTAACGCCGCCAATGCAGGGATCCTGCAGATGGCCCAGCATACAGGTATCCATATCATAAAACCGGATATTAGGACTTGCATATACAAAATGCAGCTTGGCACTCAAAGCAATACGGCTTTCCAGCATCCCTCCCATCATGCATGCAATGCCCTTTGAGGCCGCTTCATCATGAATTTGCTTAGCCTCAAATAAACCACCCGATTTTGACATTTTGATATTGATGAAATGGCAGCTCAAGCTATTGATCTGCCTGCGGGCGTCATGATGATTGTACACACTTTCATCAGCCATAATTTTCACCGGCGATAACTGCATCAGTTCGGGCAGCAAATCGTCGTACCAGGTACGCATAGGCTGTTCGCAAAATTCAATATCATATTGCCCCAATGCCTGCAGGGCAAAAACAGCATCGCCAAAACTCCAGCCCTGGTTGGCATCAATACGGATCGTCATCCCGGGGCCAACAGCCTCACGGATCTGCTTGATGCGCTCCACATCCTCTACTGCATTTTTACCAAGCTTTACTTTCAGGATATTTGCCCCCGACGCCTTAAAATCCAAAGCCTTCAAAGCCATGGCCGCCGGTCCGGCAATGCCTATGGTTATATCAGATTCAATTACCCGCCGTTCGCCGCCTAATAACCGGTACAAAGGTAGCCCGGCATTTTTGGCGGCTATATCAAATAAAGCCATATCAAAAGCGCTTTTAATGGTTGTATTACCGGCGGTAAAACTATGCAGTTGCTGCAGGCGCGCAGGAATATCCAGTGCATCCTGCCCTATCCATAGCTTTGCGAATTCGCGGGCCATTACCAGGCAGGTATCCTGCGTTTCGCCCACTATCACCGGGAAAGCCGAGCATTCGCCAACGCCGTAAAAACCGGCACTGGTATGTACCCGGATAAACACATTTTGCGCATGGTCCATTGTGCCGGTTGCAATAGTGAATGGCTCCATAGGGATACTGAAACGGTAGATATCTATATGGGTGATGATTGTTTTGTTTTGCATGGCATAAATAGCCTCACCTTAATGGCGTAGCTTCTTGAGTACAATAATATAAAATACATTGCGAATAATCCTCTCCAACGAAGCTACCGTGTGTACATATCTTTTAATAAAAGAAAATGTCATTTCGATTGAGCGAGGGGAGGAATGAGTGGGGCGCGAAAGAGAAATCTTCGGCGATATGCTAAGCTGACATGCATTGTTCGCTTG
>NZ_JBFUKF010000576.1:0-2455 GCF_056400985.1 Mucilaginibacter sp. P4_G9
TGTGGTTGCAGCTTTTAAAACATCATTCATACCAGTTTTTTTTGACAGGTACATTGCGCTTTTATTATTGTTGATATTGCTGTCAAGAGGGATATAATAATCCTTCACTAAAAAATCAGCGTTTTCAAAGCTTAGTTTTTCGTATGAATTGACCGGCAGGTTATTTTTTGTTTGCCCGAAAAGGCCGAATGGTAATGTGGTGATAAAAATGACTGATAGTATTTTCATAAGTATCTTTTTATCAAAGACGAATAATCCCAGCAATTGGTTGCAAAAAAAATTATTATTGTTACATATTCGTAAGTAAGCGTGATTTTAGATTAATTAAAAGCAAACAACTTTGATTAGTTAATCACTTAGAATCAAGATGTTCAATATTTAAATAGACTGTAAATCAAATAATTATGATATAATTTTTTTGGAGGGGGGACTTAAGCAGGCTTGACATGACTCCCAAATCATTCGCATATCAAATACTTTTTTATTCCCCCACAACAATTCTGCTTGATCCACAACAATTCCCCTTGATCCATGAAATGGGCGTTTATGGCATAAAAAAAGCGCCTAAATCATTGATTTAAGCGCTTTCGATGGGTTTTGACACCCTTTTAGCGGAATGGACGGGACTCGAACCATGCCAATATCTTGAACGTAATCAATGAGTTATCTTTTTAATACATCACGTGGTAACCGATTTGGTAACCGAATGTTTTGATATTAATTGATTGATTTTGAAAGAACTACAAGAGTAAATTTAATAAAAACGAGTAAATAATCCAACAATCTTTTCAATCAATTTATGATTAAGAAAAGTTTCAAACCAAGACTGGCGATAGCGAGTAATTTTCAACGTAAAGTCACAATGTGCTCCTTTGTCACATGCTATTGCTACCTTAAAAAGTGCAGTAAACTACACTTTTTAAGGTAAATTTTAGACTTTACAAGGAAGCCAAGCAAAAAGTGCAGTATATTGCTCTTTTATTGACATTGTGAATTGCTATGAAACGCGACTTTGCGCTGGTAAACCCTTGACATCTATCCGGCTACATGCTGATTGCTTAGATGAATGAGGAGTGTTTTGTTCAAAGGAGTTGGAGTTACCGGCCATTCCTGTATTATTTAAACAATTCGATCTTTCCGAACTGTTGCATTTTTTGCAAAAGTTGATTTAATGCTTTTAGTTCATAGTCGCCAGGAAATCTGCCCTTGTTCTGTTACAAAAATTGAAGAAATTTGCCTTTATTCTGTTACATGCTAAAGTTATATGTGTTATCATTTAAGATAATTGGTTATTCGCCCTTTATCTTGTCTATAACAAACAATGTATTGCCTGCCCAAAAGCTGTTTTATCTGTAAAAATTGTGTTTTTTCAATAGGATAATCGATTGCTTTTCGATTATCCTATTATTTTTTTACATTTAATTATGGATATTAATCAAACCATAGCGAATTATTCAAGGCAACCTATTACGCATCAGCTTTTGAAGTCATGGTTAAAAGATTATAAGCGGCCTAATGACAAGATCAATGCATTGAAATCAGCAGGTGTTTTAACTTCGGTCAAAAAAGGCTTTTATATTGCGGGTCCTAAATCATATTCCGGACGGCCTGAAAATGCTTTACTCGCTAACCACCTGCTTGGTCCCAGCTATGTATCAATGGATACAGCATTATCGTTTCATGGACTGATTCCCGAACGTGTTTATGCAAACGCCTCAATGACGACAAAAGCATCACGTGAGTTTAATACGCCGATAGGCTTATTTACTTATGTGCATTTGCCATTACCCTACTATGCCTTTGGTATTAATACAGTTAAACTCACTAATGAGCAAAGCGCTATGATTGCATGTCCCGAAAAAGCTTTATGTGATAAGATTATCAGTACATCAGGATTGATCATAAGAAGTGCAAGCAATGCGGGTACCTATCTCATAGATGATTTGCGAATAGATGAAGATGCATTGAAAAGGTTTAATACGCAAATGATGGATGAATGGCTACCCGTTGCTCCTAAGAGGGAAAGTCTGAAAATGGTTATTAAAATGATCAAAGGCTTATGATTAAAGAATGGTTAGAAACTTACGAGCCCTAAACTGGCCACTAATCCCGATAGGGTATAAAACGAGTATAATCATATTTAATAATCCCGATAGGGTATAATCAATAAATAAAAACCTGATATAGCCCCGATAGGGTATAGTTTATGAATTTTACTTATATTTGTACCCGAAAGGGTATAAATATGTTGTCAGAATATTTGAAGAAAAAAAGGAAATCACTAAATCTCACACAGGAAGACCTGGCATCCAAAGCGGGAGTCGGACTTAGGGTTGTTCGTGAGATGGAACAGGGAAAACCAACATTGCGGATGGATAAGGTCAATCAGGTATTGATGCTATTTGGCGCAGAACTTGGAGTGGTATCAAATGTAATTTTTGATGAGTTGTATTGG
>NZ_JBFUKF010000577.1:0-2455 GCF_056400985.1 Mucilaginibacter sp. P4_G9
AAACCCGGTGAAGAGTTTGAAAACGGAATAGAAGAGAATCAAGAGTTAAGAATCAAGACCTGAAGCAATAGGACAGCCAACAGACAGATATCAATGAACAACTGAACCAATGAACTAACATCATGATAAAAAACTATTTAAAAATCGCCTGGCGTAACCTTATTAATAATAAGGCTCATACAGTCATCAATATGGCAGGGCTCTCCGTTGGTTTGGCCTGTAGCCTGCTCATTATGCTATGGGTGCAAAATGAGTTAAGTGTTGATGCTTTTCATAAAAATAAATCCCGTTTGTATAATGTATATGAGCGGCGGTATTTTGATCATAAAATTTCGGGCCAATATAGCACACCGGGAGTACTGGCCGCAGAGATGAAAAAGGTGTTTCCCGAGATAGTGTATGCCGTAAACGCGGTATACAAAGAAGAGAATACTTTTAGGGCCCGGGATAAGGTATTAAAATGTGGTGGAGCTGCAGCAGGTGCAGATTTTTTTAAGATGTTCAGCTACCGGCTTGTGCAAGGCAATGTGCAAACTGCATTAAATTCACCACTAAGCTTAGCCGTTTCGCGTAAAATGGCCGAGAATTTTTATGGTAGTCCGCAGGCGGCCATGGGTAAAACCATCCGTTTTGAAAACAAAAAGGATTTTACGATAAGTGCCGTATTTGAAAACCTGCCGGCCAACACTTCAGAAAAATTTGAATATGTTATTAACTGGGATGCTTTTTTGATAGAAAATCCGGAGGCAAAAGACTGGGGTAACAACTGGCCGCGTACTACAGTAATGTTACAGGCAAACGCGAACCCGGTATTATTTGAAAAAAAGATAACTCACTTTTTGGATAATTATAATAGCAATCAAAAAAAAGGGGTTTTTACTACACAGCTTGATATACAGCCATTTGATGAAAAGTATCTGCATAGTAACTTTGCCGGCACTAAATTTGACGCGGGCCGGATTGAATATGTGCACCTGTTTAGCATAGTAGCTGTTTTTATTTTACTGATAGCCTGTATAAACTTCATGAACCTCACCACCGCACGCTCTGTTAAGCGGGCACGGGAAATTGGTGTACGAAAAGTTGTTGGGGCGGTACGTTCGGTTTTAATCAAACAGTTTATCGGCGAAGCATTACTAATAACTTCRTTAGCTGTCATTGTTTCGTTGGTATTGTTGGTATTGCTGTTGCCTTTGTTTAACCAGATCACCCAAAAACAGATTGAGTTACCGTTTGATCAGGTTGATTTTTGGGCGAAACTGGGATGTATTACGATGGTAACCGGTTTGGTATCGGGAAGCTATCCGGCCCTGTTCCTTTCATCATTTAATCCCGTTAAAGTTTTAAAAGGTACACTTAAATTAGATTCGGGCACTACATTATTTCGTAAGGGGCTGGTGGTATTTCAGTTCGTGCTGTCGGTGATCATGATTATCGGAACTATCATTGTTGCCAGGCAAATGAATTTTATACAATCCAGGAACCTGGGCTACGACCGCGAAAACCTGATCTACGTGCCTGTTGAAGGGCAGCTTAGATCGCAGTACGAGGTTTTTAAAACCGAAGCCTTAAAAAAACCGGGAATACAATCAATAACAATATCAAACTCAAGTCCGACTATAATAGATAATGGTACGGTTGGTGTGGAATGGACAGGGAAAGACCCCAATTTAAGGATCAGGTTTATACAAACCGCGGTTGGCTATGATTTTATAAACACCCTGAAACTAAACCTGCTGGCCGGGCGCGATTTTTCCAAAGATTTCCCTACAGATACGGCCGGTTATATCATTAATGAAACAGCCGCAAAAAGAATGGGTTACACAAACCCAATTGGGCAGCCTTTAACGCTTTGGGACCAGAAAGGCAAGGTCATTGGCATAGTAAGGGATTTTCATATCAATTCTATGCATGAGCAGATTAACCCGCTGATTATCTGGCTAAATAGAGGTGACAACAATGGCAGTGTGCTTGTCCGTACAAAGCCTGGTAAAACCAAAGAGGCACTGGCCGGTCTTGAAACTTTGTGTAAACAAATAAACCCGGCATTCCCGTTCAATTATTCTTTTTCCGACGAAGAGTACCAAAATCTTTATAAAAGTGAGCAGATAGTAGGTAAGCTTGCCAATGCATTTGCGCTCCTGGCCATTTTTATTTCGTGCCTGGGCTTGCTTGGTTTGGCCATGTTTACTGCCCAACAGCGTGTTAAAGAAATAGGTATCCGTAAAATATTGGGTGCCGGCGTAGGCTCACTGTTTGCGTTATTATCATCAGAGTTTTTGGTACTGGTAATTATTGCTTTACTTATTGCATCACCTATAGCCTGGTATACTATGAATAAATGGCTGCAGGATTTTGCTTATCACACCCCAATACACTGGTGGATGTTTGGCCTGGCGGGAGGAGTGATCATATTGATAGCCCTTGCAACGGTAAGTTTCCAGGCCATAAAAGC
>NZ_JBFUKF010000578.1:0-2444 GCF_056400985.1 Mucilaginibacter sp. P4_G9
GCATGAGACTCCGACCTATTTTGGTCGGGGTCTATTGCTGTTTATAAAGGTTTGGATATCAGATGCCAGATATGAGATGTGAGATATGAGATTTTTGACGGTTAAACTTATAGCTGCCAGCCTTCTGCAACATATTCGGTCTCACATCTCTTATTTCAGATCTCACATCTACAAAAGTTTATTAATAAACTAAAAATTAAACACCTTGGCAAACAACATTAATCAAAGAGTAAACTTTGCAACCAGTAGAAAGGTACTTGATTACCCCGATTTCCTGGATGTTCAGTTACAATCTTTCCAGGAATTTTTTCAATTGGAAACCACCTCAGACAACCGCTATAAAGAAGGTTTGTTTAAAGTGTTTGCTGAAAATTTTCCTATCTCAGATTCAAGGAACATCTTCGTTTTAGAGTTTCTGGATTACTTTATTGATCCGCCACGTTATGATATACAAGAGTGTATTGAGCGCGGATTAACTTATAGCGTACCATTAAAAGCCAAGCTTCGCCTGTCATGTAATGATGAGGAGCACGAGGATTTTGAAACAATTGTACAGGATGTGTACCTGGGAACTATCCCTTACATGACCCCTAAAGGTACATTTGTTATTAACGGTGCCGAGCGTGTAATTGTATCGCAATTACATCGTTCACCAGGTGTATTCTTTGGCCAAAGCCGCCACACCAACGGTACAAAATTATACTCGGCCCGTGTAATACCTTTTAAAGGTTCATGGATTGAGTTTGCAACAGACGTTAACAACGTGATGTATGCTTATATTGACCGTAAAAAGAAATTCCCGGTTACCACGTTGCTTCGGGCTATTGGTTATGATTCTGATAAAGATATATTAGAATTATTTGAACTGGCAGATGAAGTAAAAGTAAGCAAATCTGGTCTGAAGAAATTCATTGGCCGTAAACTTGCTGCAAGGGTACTTAAAAAATGGGTTGAAGATTTCGTGGATGAGGATACCGGTGAAGTGGTATCTATCGACCGTAATGAGATCATCCTTGAGCGTGAAACCGTACTGGAAGATGACCATATTGATATGATCATTGATGCTGGCGTTAAAACCATCATCCTTAACAAGGAAGATGCTTCAACCAGCGGTGATTATACTATTATATATAACACTTTACAAAAAGATACTTCAAACTCCGAAAAAGAAGCGGTTGAGCATATCTACCGTCAATTACGTAACGCCGAACCACCTGATGAGGAAACTGCACGTGGTATCATCGATCGTTTATTCTTCTCGGATAAAAGATATGACCTGGGCGATGTGGGCCGTTACCGCATCAACCGTAAGCTGAAATTAAATACCTCTGATGAAACTAAGGTATTAACCAAGCAGGATATTATCGCCATAGTAAAATATCTGATCAAACTGATCAACTCAAAAGCCGAGGTGGATGATATTGATCACTTGTCAAACCGTCGCGTTCGTACAGTAGGCGAGCAGTTATATGCCCAGTTTGGTGTAGGTTTAGCCCGTATGGCACGTACCATACGTGAGCGTATGAACATCCGTGACAACGAGGTGTTTACCCCAACTGACCTGATCAACGCGCGTACATTATCATCTGTGATCAACTCGTTCTTCGGAACTAACCAGTTATCACAGTTCATGGACCAAACCAATCCACTGGCAGAGATCACGCACAAGCGTCGTCTGTCAGCCCTTGGGCCCGGCGGTCTGTCGCGTGAGCGTGCAGGTTTCGAGGTTCGTGACGTACACTATACCCACTATGGTAGGTTATGTACTATTGAAACTCCCGAAGGACCAAACATTGGTTTGATATCTTCACTTTGTGTACATGCCAAGATCAATAACTTAGGCTTTATCGAAACCCCGTACAAACGTGTGGTTGAAGGTAAGGTACAGGTTGATGAGGCGGTTATCTACTTATCTGCTGAGGATGAGGATGGTAAAACAATTGGCCAGGCAAACGCGCATTACGATGATAAAGGTGTATTTGCATTACCAAAAGTAAAAGCACGTTTTGAAGGTGACTTCCCGATCATCGATCCGGAGAAGCTTGATTTAATGGATATTGCGCCAAACCAGATCACTTCTATCGCGGCTTCATTAATTCCGTTCCTGGAACATGATGATGCTAACCGTGCATTGATGGGATCAAACATGCAACGCCAGGCTGTACCTTTGTTACGTCCTGAAGCGCCAATTGTTGGTACCGGTTTGGAAGGTCGTGTTGCAAAAGATTCACGTACACTAATCAATGCCGAAGGCGATGGTGTGGTTGAATACGTTGACGCGAACGAGATCCGTATTAAATATGACCGTAACGAGCTTGACCGCCTGATATCATTTGATGGCGATTCAAAAAGCTACCGTTTAACCAAGTTCAAGAAAACCAACCAAAGTACTACCATGAACCTTAAGCCAATTGTTAAAAAAGGGCAAAGGGTATCAAAAGGCG
>NZ_JBFUKF010000579.1:0-2442 GCF_056400985.1 Mucilaginibacter sp. P4_G9
ATGGTCGAAAACTCGGTGGTAAAAGAACGATAGGAGGTGCATGGACGGCTGCTCCGTTCTTAGCAGCCGATATGGGGAATAATGCTGTTCCTGGCGTAGCTGCTTATGTTGCTTCAGGTTGGCAAAAGGACAGGGCTTCGGGTGAAATGGTATTGAGGTTAAATTCGTTATCGCCAATAGCTAATGACTTTGATGTAAAGGAAGTGTTGGTTCAAAATCTCGGAAAAGTGCCACTCAGTGATGTTACTAAGCAAATTACTGGTTTTGCTGTATACGATGGATTGGCAGTTATAAGTTTGGTAAATAGAAATCAACTGCTTTTTATTGATATTAGAACAGGTAAATTAAAAGGATATGCGTCAGTTCCATCACCCCAGGGGCTTGCATTTGACAGTATTGGACGATTGCTGGTTTTTTCTGATAAAAGCTTATTGTGTTTTAAACCTTTAAAGGGCGATGCGGTACTTTCAAAACCTGAAATTATAATTAATAAAGGTTTAGATGAGCCAATTGCGCTAACAATTGACAACAAAGGAAATTATTATATATCCGATCGTGGTAACAGCCATGCCGTTAAGGTATTTAATTCACAGGGGAATATGATAAAAACTATTGGTAATCCCGGCCCCCCTGCCGCCGGCCCTTATGATCCGTTGCATATGAACAACCCGGCAGGCTTGGCGATTGATGAAAAAGGACAAATATGGGTTACGGAAGCCGACCTTCTTCCAAAAAGAGTAAGTTTGTGGAGTAGAGATGGAAAATTGTTAAATGCATTTTATGGCCCTAACAAATATGGAGGCGGCGGCACATTGGATCCGAACAATAAAAACCTGTTCTACTGTTCGGAAACTAAATTTAAAGCGATGCAATTTGCTTTAAACTGGGATACTGGTTCGTATAAGTTAACGGATATTTATTATAGGGTTGATAGTACAGCAATACCAATTGGAAATAAATATGCTGCTCCTGAAACACCAATATATTGGAATAATAAAAAGTATTTTACCAATGGTTATAACAATAGCCCTACAGCCGGATCATCGGTTACATTTCTTTTTATTGATCGCGGAGGTATAGCCAAACCTATAGTAGCGATGGGCGAAGCGGCAGATTGGCCGGTTTTAAAAACAACATCCTTTAAAGCTGACTTAATTAAAGTTGCAGGCCTGACGAGCCGGGGTAAAGTAAACGACACTTTTTTTATATGGCAGGATTTAAATTCAGATGGTGTTGCACAACCTAATGAGGTTGAATATAAAAAGGGAAAAGTTGGGGGAATAACAGTGATGCCTGACCTTTCCTTTTGTATCTCACGTTTAAATGACCGATCTGTAAAGTATAAACCAACAGAAATTAATAAGGATGGTGTTCCAGCGTATAATATAAACCAAAGTACTGTTTTGGCTGAAGGCGTATTGCCGCCAGCCTCTTCAGGCGGCGATCAGGTACTAACCTCCGCGGATGGATGGACGATTGTAACACTGGGTGTAAAGCCTTTTGATGGCTTATCGATTAGCGGTTTGAAAGATGGCGTACCTAAATGGAGCTACCCTGATTTGTGGCCTGGCCTTCATGCTTCACATAGAGCGCCTTTTCCTGATCGTCCCGGAGAGTTAATAGGGGCAACCCGTGTACTTGGGCCGGTTATGGATTTTAAAGGTACCGGCATACCTTCTCTTTGGGCTATAAATGGCAATCACGGCTCAATTTATATTTTTACAACCGATGGATTATTTGTAACAACCCTTTTTTATCCCTCAGCCCAGGGGCATTTATGGACTATGCCTATCGCCAAACGGAATATGCCACTTGACACAATTAGTTTGGGTGAAGAAAATTTTTGGCCGACTATAACTAAAAGCAGTGATGGAAAAGTGTATGTGGTTAGTGGGGCAAATAGCAGTATTATAAGGCTTGATGGAATTGAGACAATTCAAAGGCTGCCAGACACAAAATTAATAGTTACCAGTCAGGATATAAAAAACTGCATAAGTGCCCGCATTGACAATGAAGGGAATCGGCAAAAAAAATATGCTGAAAAAGTAACACATATTTTAATTAAAAGCACTGCGCCCATAGTGGATGGTAGGTTAGATGATTGGCGGGGTGATTCATGGGCAAATATAGACCAAAGAGGTATAACTACCACTTTTCATGCAATAACCCGCCCATACGATGTTAAAGGTGCTCTGGCGGTTTGTGGGGATAAACTTTATTTAGCCTATAGCACTGGCAATAATAAATTACTTACCAATACTGGTGAGATTACTTTGGCGCCATTTAAAACCGGGGGCGCATTGGATTTGATGATAGGAGTTGATTCCAAAGCCGATCCTGATCGTAAAAGCCCGGTAGTAGGGGATTTGCGTTTATTAATAACTATGGTAAATAAAAAGCCTTTAGCTTTGCTTTATAAGGCTGTTGTACCTGGTACAAAAC
>NZ_JBFUKF010000580.1:0-2442 GCF_056400985.1 Mucilaginibacter sp. P4_G9
AAGAAGGGCTGATGGTGCGCTTAATTAATGAGGCCGGTGAGTTGGGGATCCTGGGTGTTTCCGTCCCTGAGGAATATGGTGGCTTTGGTAAAGATTTCACCACAGCTATGCTCATCAGCGAAAAAACAGGTCCTGGTGCGTCGTTCTCTGTAGCTGCAATGGCACATACGGGCATTGGCACACTGCCGATACTTTATTATGGTAACGCCGAGCAAAAAAACAAATACATCCCCAAATTGGCCACTGGTGAATGGAAAGGCGCCTATTGCCTTACCGAACCGGGTGCAGGTTCTGATGCCAATTCGGGCAAAACGCGCGCTACACTATYTGCCGATGGCAAGCATTACCTGATCAACGGGCAAAAAATGTGGATCACCAATGCAGGCTTTGCCGATGTGTTCACCGTTTTTGCCAAAATTGATAACGACGAAAACCTGAGCGCATTTATTGTTGAAAAAGGTTTTGAGGGCTTGTCGCTTAACCCCGAAGAGCACAAAATGGGTATTAAAGGTAGCTCAACCCGCCAGGTATTTTTTAATGATTGTAAGGTACCGGTTGAAAACCTGCTATCGGAACGGGGTAACGGTTTCAAAATAGCCGTAAATATCCTCAACCTGGGCCGTATAAAATTAGGAGGGGCAGCATTAGGGGCAGCAAAATCCGTAATTACAAATTCGGTGAAGTATGCAAATGAGCGCGAACAATTTGGCCGTGCCATTGCGAAATATGGTGCCATCCGCTATAAATTAGGTGAGCAGGTTATCCGTGCTTACGCGGCCGAATCTGCTATGTACAGGGCCAGCCAGAACATTGAAGATGCCACACATAATTTACTTGAACATGGCATGGATGCATCTAAAGCCCGACTTAAAGGCATCGAGCTGTTTGCCATAGAAGCTGCTATTATAAAGGTACATGCATCAGAAGCGCTGGATTATATTGTAGATGAAGGGGTACAGATCTATGGTGGCATGGGCTATAGCGCCGAAGGGCCGATGGACAGGGCATATCGCGATAGCCGCATCAACCGGATCTTTGAGGGTACCAACGAAATCAACCGCATATTAACCGTGGATATGATCCTGAAACGTGCCATGAAAGGCGAAATCGACCTGATGGGTCCTGCACAGAACGTAATAGCTGAGTTAATGAGCATTCCTGATTTTAACAGTATCGAAGAAGACCTTTTCGCCAAAGAGAAAAAGTATGTATCAAACTTTAAAAAAGCAATTTTATTGGTGGCGGGTGCGGCTGTTCAAAAACTGATGACCAACCTGGCTAAAGAGCAGGAAGTTTTGATGAACCTTGCCGATATGGTTATTGAGACGTATGCAAGCGAATCTGTTCAGCTAAGAGTAGAAAAATTAGCCGGTCAGCGTGGCGAAGACGCAGTTAAAGATCAGATTGATATAATGCAGGTTTATATCAGGGATGCCGCGGATAAAATATTTAAAGCCGGTAAAGAAGCACTTAATGCTTTTGCAGAAGGCGATGAACGCAGGATGATGATGACGGGGTTAAAACGCTTTACCAAAACAGAAGATATTAACACCACAGCAGCGCGCAGAAGAGTTGCTGCAAAACTGATTGAGCAAAATAAATATTGCTTCTAACAAAGCCTCATTTAATATTTTAAAACAGGGTATATGAAGAATGTAGCCAGATTATTTGATTGTATGGGCATCCAGGCTCAAAGCCCTAAAGCCGACCTGTTAAATGCCAAAGTAAACGGTGAATGGGTATCATACAGCACAGCCGAAGTTCATGAAAAAACTTACCAGTTAGCTATAGCGCTGCTGGAAATGGGCATATCGGCCGGCGATGGTACTACCATTGGCCGGAATAAAGTTGGCCTGATCAGCAATGGCAGGCCCGAATGGCTGATAGTTGATCTCGCGGTACAATTAATCGGAGCCATATTGGTTCCTCTTTATCCTAATAGTAGCTTAAAGGAAATGGAGCAGATTTTAATTGAAGCGGAGGTTAAATGTATTTTTGTAAGTGATGCCGACCTTTGCGGCAAGGTAAATGCAATAATTGAGCATGTCCCTTCTTTAAAATCTATTTTTTCTTTTAATGATTTAGAAAGCTGCAACAACTGGAAACAACTCCTTAAACCCATTGCTGATATTGATAGAGATAAGGTAAATGCAATAAGCGCCGGCATTAAAGAAGATGACGTAGCTACCATCATTTTTACATCAGGCACCACCGGCCGGCCCAAAGGGGTAATGCTTACTCACAAAAACATTGTAAGTAATGTTATCGGCTCGGCCGATGTGCTGAATCAAATCCCCTTAGAAAATAAACGCGCTTTAAGCTTTTTACCGCTTAACCATATTTTCGAGAAAATGTGTACCTATATCTATTTCTTTTACRGCTTCTCTATTTATTACGCCGAAAGTATGGATACCATAGGTATTAATATGAGGGAAGTAAAGC
>NZ_JBFUKF010000581.1:0-2435 GCF_056400985.1 Mucilaginibacter sp. P4_G9
GCAATATGCTGCTATTTTTGGGGTTTATTTAATTATTTATGTAATTTTTTAATTATAAAATTAAAATTCATAAAACTTTATTTTTCTGCCGATGTTGTTAAAAGACATTTTATAAACCAAATATCTATGACAACTTCAACAAAAAGTAACGGAACCAGAACCGCTACGACAAAAACCGGAAAAATGGAAAATTCAGAATTTCATGAATTTTTTGTAGATGAATTGAAAGACATATACTGGGCAGAAAAGCACCTGGTAAAGGCCTTGCCAAAAATGAAAAAAGCGGCCACGAGCCCCGAGCTTGCAGCGGCTTTTGACAAGCACGCACAGGAAACCCAAACCCACGCAGATACGTTGGAACAGGTATTTGAGCTGCTGGGCGAAAAAGCGACAGCAAAAAAATGCGATGCCATGGCAGGCCTGTTGGAAGAGGCTGACGGTATTATTGAAGATACCGATGCCGGAACTTTAATTCGCGATGCGGGTTTAATCCTCGCTGCTCAAAAAGTAGAACATTATGAGATAGCAACCTATGGAACGCTTAGGGCTTTCGCCGATAGTATGGGACATACGGATGTGGCGGCCTTATTAGGCAGGACGCTGGAAAATGAAAAAGCAACCGACCAGGCGTTAACTGCCCTTGCAGAAAGTTCCATTAACGAACAGGCTGCTGCGGAATAAGAACAACCATTTATGCTTGTTTGATAGGTAACAGCTTGAATGGGGATATGTAAACATTTATTAAAATATCTATGGAAACTACAGAAAAAACAATCGACGTATTAAACGACCTGATCGAGATCAATAATGACCGCGCCGCCGGCTTTGAAAAAGCAGCGGCCGATTTGAAAGATGAAAACATCGACCTGAAAGCTACCTTTGACCAATTTGGTCAGCAGAGCCGTGTAAATGTAACCGAACTGGCTGCAGCGGTGGGTCGTAATAACGGCGATCCGGAAACCGGTACCAGTGTAACAGGTTCATTGCATCGTGCCTGGATAGATGTAAAGGCCATGTTTAGCGGCGGCGATCGTAAAAGTATACTGGAAGAATGTGAACGCGGCGAAGATGCAATCAAGAAAGCTTACCGGAATGCTTTGGCCGAAACTGATTTGGAGCCGGAAGTACGCGGGTTGCTCACGAAACAGCAACAAGGTATTAACGCCAGTCATGATACCATCAAACGTTTACGGGATATGTAATAACACCAGTCGTTAATTTACTGTACGGGAAAAGGGCCACACCAATTTGATTGGTGCGGCTCTTTTTTTTTACAGTACGGAAAATTTACAGCATATGTAGCATCCGGGTTTTTGTTGCAGAAAAAAAGCAGTTGAGTTGGTACATATAATTTTTTATATATCAATAAATTATAAGTTTGTAAGAGCGATTGAGTTTTAATATTTCAAATGGATACATATACTTTCCATATTAATACCTACGACCTGGCTTTCTTTGGTACGCTCTTTATCGGGCTCACTTTTATCCTGCTTTTATGGTTCACTAAAAGGATAAACCGGGCTGCAAACCGGCTTTTGGCCCTGGCAATGGTTACGATTGTTTTGTGGATAGCGCGGATATTAGGCATCCACATCGGGCTGTCAACTTACATTGCTAATTGGAGCCGGCTACCGCTGCAATTTTCGCTTGCTATTGGCCCCCTTATTTTCTTTTACGTGCTTAAAGTAACCCGGCCGGAATATAAATTCCGGTCTAAGGATCTACTGCATTTTAGTCCGTTGCTGCTGGAATTGGGCGCCCAGGCATTGGAAGTTAGGGATAGTATAAATACCGGTGCAGCTACTTATGAAACGCCCGCCTTTCAGCAACTGAACCTGGTATTGCAATTGCTGGCGTTTGTTTCGGTCACAATTTACCTTTACCTGGCTCACAGGCAGATAGGAAGTTTTTACCGGCGGATAAAATTTAATGGGGGCGACCGTTACCGCAACGAGTTACTATGGTTAGATCGCTTGCTTACCGCATTCGGTATGTTATGGCTGCTTTGGATACCGTTTACAGCTGTTGACTATTTTTATTACCATGATAAATCAGGAGCACAGTATTATTTTCCTTTGTACCTGCTTTTCATATCCCTAATCATTTGGATTGCTGCAAAGAGCCATTTAAAAGCAGAAACTCCTGAGAAGACGGATACTACCCTAAAGCTATTATTACCGGCAGATCTGAAGCAAAAAGGATCCTGGTTAAAAATGGAAATAAAGGAAAAAGGGCACTACCGGGATACGGAATTAAGCCTGAGCTCTCTTGCTGAAAAACTTGGATTGCATACTCATGAAGTATCCCGAATTATTAATACAGTTTTCAAAAAAAGCTTCAACGATTTTATCAATGAATACCGTGTTCGCGAGGTTGCGCTCAAAATGCAGGACCCATCCTATGATCATATCACGCTGCTTGGTATTGCCTATGAG
>NZ_JBFUKF010000582.1:0-2418 GCF_056400985.1 Mucilaginibacter sp. P4_G9
GGTTTACTTTTGCTGCCGCATCTCCAAGGTTTTTTGAAGCACTGGTAACGGCTGCTTTTTTTGTTACGGGTTTAGCCGGTGCTTTTTTTATAGACTTGGCAGGGGTTTTTGCTTTAGCTGCTGTTTTTACGGTTGCCTTTTTCGCGTGTTTCTTTGTTTGCGCTTGTGCAGGAACAAAGTATAATGCTATTATTAAGGTAAGCAGCGTATAGGTGTATCTTGAGTTCATTGCTTGTCTTCTTTTTATTATTCTTTGAGATCCTGTTAGTTTTGAGATGGAGTTTTAGTGGTATCTGCCGGCGCCTGTTTATTTTCAGTAGTATCAGGAACGGCAGGTACAGCAGTTTTACCTGGTTTGCCTCCATTTATTGCATCCAGTTTTTGTTTGGCTGTTGATAGTATATCATCATCGGCCTTGTAATTGTCAATAATACTTTGCAGTGTTGCCTTAGCCTGGAAATTATCCTTTAAGGCTTTATAATTATCAGCCAATAAAATATAAGTTTTAGCTACCCAGTAGTCATAGTTTGGCATTTCTTTAGCCAGGTCGAAACACATTTTTTGCGATGTTTTGTACCTGCCTTTTAAGTACTCAACCAGGGCCACATTATATTTGGCTTCGGCAGCGGCTACTGTTTTGGTATTGGTAACGGTGTAGTTTAATTCCTTAACGGCGGTTGTGGTATCACCTCTTTGCAGGTATGCTTTACCGGCATATAAGCCTGTGCGGAATTTATCCTCCTGTGCCGATTTTTCGTTATCCCTAACCAGTTTTACATATTTAAGTACATCGTCGGGCATTTGCATTTCCGAATAGCAAAGCAGCAGGTTATTAATGGCAAATGTATAATCGGCCTTGTATTCGGAGTTTGTCTCTAACCTTTTCAGGAACACCACAGCATCATTATACTTTTTCTGTTGTATGTAAAGCTTAGCCATGCTTATCAGTGATTTTTCGCTGTAAGCGCTTGTCCAGTCGTTTAATATTAAATTGTAATCGGCTACGGCTTCCTGTGTCCTGTTTAGGTTGGTTAAACTTTGCGCCCTGATAAATCTTGCCTGTTTTTCATAGATCTGTTTTGCAGGGAATTTATCAAGATAAGCGTTTACAGCGCCTACGGTACCTTGCCAGTCGCCTTTTAAGTAAAGGTTATTGGCCGCGGTAATCATGATGTTCTCCTGATCGGCGGTGGTATAGTTACCAATTGGGGTAGTAGTAGCGTAGCTGATAAATGTTTGGGCGTCTCCCTTATCGGTGTATATTTTTTCTATTTGTTTAAGCGCCTGCTTAGCCTCGTCGGTTGATGAATAATCCTGTATTACTTTTTTAAATGATTCAACAGCCACGTCATCATTGCCAGCATTATAATCAATTAAACCAATGGTAACCAGTGCACGCGGAACATAGCTGCTGCGCGGATATTTCTGGATCATGGCCTGCAGATCGGTTTTAGATTTGTCACCCTCTGTTTTCAGGAAATAAGTATAAGCTATTTCAAATGACGCATCATCGGCATAATCAGAGTTGGGGAACTTGTTCAATACATCATTCAATGTACTTATCTTGGTATCAAGCGATCCCTGTAGGCCCTGTATCATACCACGCTGAAACAAAGCATAGTCTTCGCCCTGGTTGTGCATGGCAATAATACGGTTGTAATAATCCAATGCCTTACCATAGCTTTTCAAAACAAAGTAGCTGTCGCCAATGCGGGTTATCGCATCATTTTGTGTACTTACATCTTTTACATCGCCGGCTAAAAATTTCTCGAAGTAATTAGCCGCTTTTTTATATTGCTCGCCATAAAATGCAGCATAAGCTAAGGCATAATTAGCGTAGTTGGCCACATCGGTTTCCTTAGCCTCTGGCATAGTCAAAAACTGCTCAAAGGTTTCAACCGATTCTGTGTATTTACGTACCTCGTACATCGATTCGGCCATCCAGTAAGTGGTAAGGGCCGCGGTTTTAGTATCAACCGGGTTTTTTAACGACCGCAGGAAAATGCCGATAGCGTTTTCAAAGGCACGCTCGTTATAAAATTCCAAGCCGCGATAATAAGTAACTTTTTGATAAGCTATCTGCGCGCTTTGTGATTTATTAGGGATAGGTTCAAGTATATCAACCGCTTCCTTGTAATTGCGGGAGTTTAAAAGCTCCTCGCCCAGTAATACCTTCATTTCATCGTTGCGGCGCGAGCGCGGATAGTTTTTAAGGTACAAACGTGTGGCAGCAAGCGCATCGGTATTAAAATCGAGCTCATACGATAGCTTGGCATACTCATACAAAGCATCTTCCTGTAATTGCTTATCAAAGCTAAGTTTTGAAGCATTAAGAAAAGCGTTGCGGGCGCTTTGCTTGTTATTCATCTTCAGGAAAACATCACCCAGTGTATAATTACCACTCTGGCTGTATACATC
>NZ_JBFUKF010000583.1:0-2418 GCF_056400985.1 Mucilaginibacter sp. P4_G9
TCCCTGCGTAATCTATATATTGCAAAAAGCGTTTTTTTAATATCGGCAACTGGCCAACAAGATCGGGCTTCATATGAAAAACATAATTTACGTTATCGCTTCTGTACATTGATGTAACACATTCCTTTGTACCGTTGTTATCAAAGTCTTTCACATAAATTCCCATAGGCTCGGTAAACGACGCCCTGAACTTGGAGTTTAAGCCTATGTTTCCGCCAATAATATCTAAATTTCCATCACCGTCAACATCTGCAATTTCAAGACTGCTCCACCAGCCTTTGTAATTGGCCAGCTGTTTGTCTTCGGTAAATTTCCCTTTAAAGTTTTTAAAGATCCTGATGCCCATCCAGTTACCGGCAACTACCAGATCGGGATACCCGTCTTTATCTAAATCGGCCCATTGGGCTGCGGTAACCATACCCAGCCTGGTATTTGTGCCTAACACCTGTGCCGATACATCCGTAAAGTGCCCCTTGCCATCATTATGAAAAACATATGATTTTGCCGAACATCCGTAAAGACCGGGAACGCTCCTGCCGCCAATGAACAGATCGGGGTGGCCATCGCCATCATAATCGCATGATACGATGACTGATGCATTAACAGTAGCATGTAACGTTTTATCTGCATTGCGATGGAAATTACCTTTACCATCGTTCTCATAAAACCGTGGATTATAAACTGGAGTTTCTGCTTCGTCGGCATTACCGCCAACACCAATGATCAGGTCCTGGTCGCCATCTCCGTCAAAGTCGCCAAATACAGCGCCTGYGTTTTCAAGATATTCCTGTTTCTTTAAGTCATCGGGGATGGTTTGTTTAAACCTGCCATCTTTTTGTTGTATGTAGATAGCGGCAAAACTATTTTTTGAGCTGCCGAAATAAAAATCAGTTAAGCCGTCATTATTCACATCACCCTTAGCCATATAAGGGTTTTCGGTTGATAACATCTGCAGCATCAGGCGTTCGTTATCAAAATCAATAAAATCGTCTTCTTTGTGCCTTGGGATGCTATCGAAGATAGATTTTGTTACATCAGTAAATTGCGGTTTTGCAACAGGCTTGTTCCAGTTGTAATTAAGTTTAGCATTGGCTTGTTTAAATGTATAAACTTTATCGCCTTTAACATTTTGTAAAAGCTGGTATTTACCACCCGGCCAAATGATCTGTAAAGAATCTGCCTGTTTATATTTACCTATACCAATGGTAAGCAAATTGGGCGAAGTACAGCTTTGAAAACCACGTGTTGGCTGGTTATAATAAATAAGCGCACTACCTTTCATAAAAACCTTAATAGTTGTACCTACCCCAAAGCTATTTAAACCGCTGCCCTTTAATTTTAATTGGATGTGGTGGTTACCGTTCTTTTCGGCATTATTTTTATAAACGTAAACGGGTGAATTTACGTTATTAACCACCAGGTCGTTATCCCCGTCATTATCCAGATCGGCATAAGTTGAACCATTGCTAAATGACGGTTTATCCAAACCAAAATCGACGGTCTTATTGGCAAACGTTAAATTATGATTATTTAAATAAGCGTAGTTTGATAAAGGGGTCGATTGCATTTTATCGGTAAAATCTTTAAAATCAAACTTATTGCGCCCTTCGGCTATTTTGGCCATATTATCGCGGTTGCCCAAAAACTCGATGTAATCCTGGTCGGTAAGGTCTTTGTAAATCCCGTTTGATACCAAAATATCTTTCCAGCCATCATTATCCATATCAAACATCAGCGCCCCCCAGCTCCAGTCGGTAGCGGCTATCCCCGAGTAAAAAGCAGTTTCAGAAAATGTGCCATCGCCATTATTTACCTGCAGGCAATTTTGCATATACTGGTTGTAATAACCATCCCGCTGTTTGGCTTTAATCACATCGTACGATTCAAAGGAGGTCATTTTTTTAAGGCGTTTATCACCTTCGGGCAGCATTTCGGTAGTAAAAATATCATACTGCCCGTCGTTATTGATGTCGGCAATGTCAGATCCCATGGAAGCCAGGCTAAGGTGACCGGTTTCATTTTGAATATCTTCTTTAAAAGTGCCGTTCTTTTGGTTGATGTATAAGTAGTCCCGCTCAAAAAAATCATTGGAAACATAAATATCCGGGTAGCCATCCTGGTTGATATCAGCCACAGAAACACCTAAGCCAAAGCCTATATCGCTGGAATATATGCCCGCCTGTTTGGTTATATTGGTAAAATGCCCGCCATCGTTACGATAAAGGCGTGCACCCCCTAATTCATCAACTACAGATCTTAAATCCTTATTAAAATCAAATGAACCTATCGGCCTGAAAGAGTTATTTAATACAAAGCAATCCAGGTCGCCATCGTTATCATAGTCAAAAAATATGGCCTGGGTTGATAAACCATTATCTACCAGGCCATATTTTCCGGCTTCTTCTTTAAATGTACCAT
>NZ_JBFUKF010000584.1:0-2409 GCF_056400985.1 Mucilaginibacter sp. P4_G9
TTGCATGACCGTAATTCTCCGGGAAAACATCTGTGAATAATTGTATGCCTATCGATTTGAAGGCCCTGATTTGACGTCGGAAAATGATTCTTTTTGCATCAGGCAGAAAGATATTCTATAGCAGTTAAATTCCTGACGTTTTAAAATCAGAGAGAAAGGTTGCTTGCTTATGAGCTTTGATATATACCGAAATCGACTCATTTTGTCAGATAGAGCAGCCAACCCTCCAAGTCTTTGATAAATGGTTCGATCCTGGTATGTCAATAAGTATAACGCCCTCCTGATTTTCAGAAAGGCGTTGTTGTTTCTTAGCGTTCTCTATTATTTGGCGGGAGTTATAACAATATTCCTATAATCAATCGGCCCATGATCCCCCTGGATCAAAATTGGGCCCGGTTCTCCTTCCATGCTGTTTATTGCACCGCCGGTTATACCGGGGATTACCTGGTCGCATATTACTGTTTTTCCGTTAGCTATAATAGTTACCATTCTGCCAACCAGTGTAATATCGTAATACTGCCACTCTCCTGGATTTTTCGCCATCATTTTACTGGGCGGCAGGAAGCCATAGATTGAGCTGAACTGGTTGTTGATAGGCTCAGGGTCGCCGCTTTTTGTATCGATGATTTGCAACTCATACCTGCCCCGCAGGTAAACGCCGCTGTTACTTCCCTGCGGGTACCTAAATTCAATATGAAGTTTAAAATCGGTAAAAGTTTTATCAGTTATAAGGTTGGCTCCCGAGTGCGGGCTCCTCAAAATACCACCTTCCGCTATCCATTGATTCTTGCCATCTGCATGCCAGCCCTTAACATTATTTCCGTTAAACAATTTCACCGGTGCGCCCCAAACCGGGCTTTTAGATCTAATAAGCAATGGCGCACGCACGCCTGTAAATTCATAGGTAAGGCCATCGGTATAAACCATGGTGCCTTTTAGTTTATCGCCGCTAACTTCAAATTGAAAATCCATGTTTCGATTCCCTTCTTCCCATTGCGGAGGAATAGAAAAGCTGTATTTACCATTATCAGGTTTAACCTCTGAAATAGGTCGTGCACTTCCAAAAGCGTATACAAAACGACCGATCAGCGTATGGGTACCGGATTTCTGCACCTCCAGCCAGGAAGGCAAATTTTTACCTGCTTTGGTGATCGTGATATTCCACCTACCAATCACATCGGGATCTTTCTTCGGTTCTGTTTCACCGGCGGATACTTTAAATGCCGAAAAAACAAATAACAACAGGATAATTTGTATCTTAAAAAAATGGCAAATTGACTTATTGCCTAACATTGGTAAGTTTTTCATATTTTATTTTTAACAATTTATGGTTTCAAACTTTCATATACACTTGCGAAGACAAGGTTGAAAGGTAGTTTTTTTATTCTTCTTTATCCAAAAAATTTGCCGGATTGGTACTTTCTATGGCATATCCCCCCGCACCTGATGAACCAGGCATCCCATTTTTTTCAGAAAGCACCATAATTGGTTTACGATGCCAGTAATTGGCCAGTAAAGAGCCTGTGATGTTCATTAAAGGGCCAAATACGGCCGGGGCTAAACCAACGGTTGCAACTTTACCCATCTCTTTAGCCAAACCCGAGGCCAGGCCGCCATTTTGCATACCTACCTCAATCGCCATTGTACGACAATCGCGTTCATCCATTTTAAACAGCCGGCCAGCCCAGTAACCCAGGGTATAGCCCATCAGGTTATGGATTAATACCAGTAAAACCAGCATGAAACCAATGTTAAGCAGGCTGCTTCGGCCGGCGGCAGTAATGATCACAATAATAAATGCAATGCCGAACATTGATACCATTGGCATAACGCTCTCCAGCCACTTTGCTCTTTTAAGCAGGTACTTATTAAACACAATACCAGCTCCAATTGGTAATATCACCATTTTGGTAATATCCCACGCCATTTTTAACATATCTATTTTAATAAATGTGCCGCCAAGCAATTTCATCAATAACGGTGTAAAAAATGGCGCAAGCATGGTAGAGACGGCCGTAATAGTAATGGATAAGGCCAGGTTGGCCTTTGCCAGGTACGAAACAACATTTGATGCCATTCCATTTGGCGAACAACCGATTAAAATTATACCTGCGGCAATTTCGGGTGGAAAACCGCTTAATTTGGCTAATGTGAATCCCAACGCCGGCATGATCAGAAAATGGCTGAATACGCCAATAAATACGCCTTTAGGCATTTTTATTACGCCTGCAAAATCTTTAATACCCATAGATGTGCCCATGCCAAACATGATAAGCTGTATAAGCGGTGTAATGAGCATAGCCAGTGTGAAACCTTTTATCTGAATAAAATACTGCGGGTAATATAAAGCGGTAGTAACCGCGGCAAATATGATAAGTGTATAAGAGAAGCCTTTTAGCATCCTAAAGC
>NZ_JBFUKF010000585.1:0-2407 GCF_056400985.1 Mucilaginibacter sp. P4_G9
GCTTTAGTAGTATCCATTTTAGCAGCAGTATCCATTTTAGCTGAGTCCATTTTAGCTGAATCTGCTTTAGCTGAATCTGCAGCAGATGAAGAACCTGAACCTTTACAAGCTGCAAATGAAGTAGCKATAGCTAAGGCAACTAAGCCTAATTTGAATGAATTTTTCATGTTTAATTTTTTAATAAGTGATTTAATAGTTTTCATGTTAATACCGTAAACACAAAAAGGTAACCCATAATTTTTAAATAAAATTACAGATTACCTTTTTTAATTGTAAAAAAACTAAAAAATCAATAAAAAGGGAGCATAGTTTGCAACTATATGCCCTTTTTAATATGCTTTATCAGCAATTATTTTTTTGTAGTGTCTTTCGCAACTGAATCAACAGCAGCAGCACCAGATTTAGCAGTTGAATCAACTTTAGTAGCTGAATCTGCTTTAGCTGAATCAACTTTAGCTGAATCAATTTTAGTTGAATCACCACCTTCAGTTTTAGCAGTACCACCACAAGCTGAGAAAGAAACAGCAATAACTAAAGCAACAAAACCTGTTTTTAATAAATTTTTCATTTTCGTGAGTTTTAAAATGTTAATATTTTTTGATCGTTTTCGTTGTTAATACCATATATTTAAAAAGGTAACCCATGAATTTTGATAAAAAATAAATTCCATGGATTTTGTAGTGTTTTTAGCCTTTACGGAATGTTTTGCCCGGAGTTTTTTTTGTTGCAGATTTGCCGTCGGTTATTAAAAAATAATAGGGGTTACCTTGCTGCGTTTACCGTATTAAAACCGGTTTGATGTTTTAAAACGTAGTTTTAAAGACCGTAGCGTATTTCACCAGGTTTTGTAATTTTATTGAATACAATTATTTTTTTTTAATTGTAATGGGTTACAATTTCGTATAAACAGTATTAAGAGTGAATAAAGACTTAAAAGCTTCGGCGCCAACAGATAGCGAAATAGTTCTCGGGATACTTAACAATTCGGAAATAATATTAAAAAGGTTGTATACCACCTATTTCCCGATGATATTACAGTTAATTATCAACAACAACGGGAATGAGGATGATGCCAAGGATGTTTACCAGGAAGCAATCATTGTTCTTTATAACAAGGTAAAATCGGGCGAGTTTGAATTAAGCAGTAAGCTTAAAACATATATTTATTCGGTTTGCCGCAGGCTTTGGCTTAAAAGGCTGAGCCAGATGAACAGGTACGGGGGAGACATCAGGGATTTTGAGGAATACCTGCCTGTTGATGATGAGGTTGAAAAACATAATGACCGGGACATGCAGTTTAATAAAATGGATGCAGCGCTCCAGTTATTAGGCGAACCCTGTAAAACCATTATGGAAGATTTTTATATACATAACAGATCGATGCAGGAGATCTGCGAACGTTTTGGGTACACCAATGCTGATAATGCCAAAACGCAAAAGTATAAATGCCTGCAAAGGCTGAAAAAGTTATTTTTTCAGCAGAAGTAAAGGAGAGAAAAGAGATGAGCGAGAACCTTATTCTGGAATTAATTGAACGGTACCTTAATGGCGATATGACCGCCGCCGAGCGTGCCGAATTTGAGACGCTACGAAAAAAAGACGCCAATGTTGATAGCAAGGTAATTGAGCATAAGCTATTTGTAGGCCTAATTAAGCAATACGGCGAACGCATTGAATTGGAGAAACGTTTGGATGCTATCCACGGCGAGATTGATGTACATGCCCTGAAGGAAGAGCTTTTAATTAAGCCCAACTGGATAGTGAATATGTGGAGGCATCACCATTCAAAAATATCGGTGGCTGCTTCAATAGCTATTTTCGCTATTTTAAGTACATTGTTTTTTACAGGTAAATTAAACAACCATAATTCAAATGACGTAGAATTGTTAAGTCAAAAAGTTGATCAGCTTAACAATAAAACAGATAAATTGGCCAAAACGACCGATAATTTAGCTAAGCAAGGCATAAACGATAAGTCGAAGAAATTTGTTAATCCGGGAAATTTTAGAGGTACTGGTTTTGCTTTATCTTCAAATGGTTATATAGCAACAGACTATCATATCATAAGAGATGCTGATTCTGTATATGTACAAGATGCAGCCGGAGAGTCGTTTCATGCTAAAGTTATTTATACCGAGCCCAAATACGATATAGCGATATTGCAGATAAACGATCCTGCATTTAAAGATCTGGGTAATGTGCCTTACAACTTCAAAAAAACATTAAGTGATTTGGGCGAAGAGGTTTATACATTCGGATATCCAAGCGGCGAAGAAAATTTTGGGCCAGGTTCATTAACAGCAAGGAATGGTCATTCGGGCGATACAACCGAATACCAGGTTTCTATCCCTGTWAACCCGGGTAACAGCGGTGGTCCTTTATTGGATAACAGAGGGAACGTAATAGG
>NZ_JBFUKF010000586.1:0-2401 GCF_056400985.1 Mucilaginibacter sp. P4_G9
GAAATAAGCAGGCATATCACAGATAATCCTGCTATAATTTTATACATATTGAAACTATTCAATTCTTTACAGTTTAGTTTTATATAACTACCAGGTCCTTTTTTCCATGAACGCTTCTAACTGCGTACGTGTCATTTTTACTTTATTGGGGTTTTGGTTAAGCCATTTCAAAAATGCATCCTTGATGGGCGTTGTCCACTGGCTGTCAATTTCGCCTGTACTATATGTGCCGGATTTAAGCATAGCATGTCCAAATTCATCCCTCAGCGCTATAAATTCGGCTGTGGCGATAACCTTTTCTGCCAGGTGAGCAGGTATAAACAGCACACCTTCTTTTTCGGAAATGACCAGATCGCCTGGCATCACAATGGCATGCCCTATTCTTATAGGGGTATTAAGGCCCATTAGTACCATCTCTTCTAAATAGGACGGATCAAAGTCACGAACGAACGCATTGAAGCCCGGGATGCTTTTTAAACCCTGAAGATCACGCGCCGAGCCATCGAAGATCACCCCGTTACCTGATTTACTGAATATTGAGTTACCCAAATTATCGCCTATTAATGTTCCTCCTTTTATTTTTCCAAAACCATCGGCTACGTAAACATCACCTTTTTGTAGTAAATCAATAGGCCATGCATTGGTGTTACCCTGTCTGCCTTGCCTAATACCTCGTTCTTTAATGTTTTTTTCTACATCTGGCCGACTGGGCATGAACATGGCTGTTACGGCACGGCCAACTACGGGTATGTCATCGTTCACCATTTTCCAGCCGCTTTCAAACTGGTTATTGTACCCTTCATTTCGCAATGCAGTCCAGGCTTCTTCAATGCCAATGTTTTTGGCACGTGCAAGCAGGTCATCCGGTATTTTGGGGCGGCCATCATCAAAACGCTCCCCTTTCCACTCCGACGTATAAAATACCAGTTGCTCTTTTGATATCGTTTGCGCAGTGCTACTTGAATAAAACAGTAATATTGGCAAGCAAATTTTTAAAACACTTCTCATTTTGGTTATATAGGTTAAAATTGGTTATTGAACTCTTGCAATTGACTTTGCAGCTATTTTTGGCGGCACAATGGGCATAGCAATACCATTTAAATCATACATTATTTTCCCGGCGCGAATAGTCATTTCGCATTCTAACTTCTTATCGGCCACAATCTTGTAGCCGGTATAGTCAAACAATCCAAATTTACCTTTACGAACATTCAAAATGGCGACATCAGCATCCGAGCCGACAGAAAGGTTTCCCAGCTCTTCGTGTTTAATTTCTTTTGCAGGGTTTGAAGTAGTGGCTTGTATTACATCGTATATGGTCATACCTATATTAAGAAATTTAGACATGGTAGTTAGCATATCCTTCATTGCATTGTTCATGCTTCCCGAATGTATATCCGTACTGATCGAATTTGGAAAAAAGCCGTCTTTTGCGGCTGGTATGGCCTGGGAAAAAGTAAAACTGATACCACCATAACCAACATCAAAATAAATACCCCGTTTGCGCGCTTCCCACACAAAGGGTTTTATTTTTTGAGCTTTCAGATCAACGATATACTCTCTGTCATCAAACTGTCCGAAACAATGTGTAAAAATATCACCGGGGCGTAAATGCTGTGTAAACAATTCCTGGATAGATAGCGGAGGATTACTACCACCAAAATCAATCATTACCGGCAAACCGCCAGCCATATTCCCTGCTTCAACGGCACGGTCAACAGCAACCCATTCATGGCCTTCATAATGTGCAACTTTAAAACCCACAACGTAATTTCGATAACGGCGAGCTAATAACGCAGACATTTTAGCATCCATATCGTTTGAGTTTTGTTCATACACACCACGCATGCCTTCGCCCACAATGTTTATGAAAGCCAGTACCCTTGTTTGCGATTGATCAATTGTTTGTGCCTTAAATGTGGGGAAAGTACGCCAACCCGAACTGCCTGCATCAACTACCGTAGTAACTCCATTGCGAAAGGTGAAACCATCAGGGGGCAAAGCCTGRTTGCCGTTTTCATACTGGTGATCTGGTTSGGTACCAAAAAAATTATGGGTATGGATATCAATCAGCCCCGGTGTAACATATAAACCGGTAGCGTCAACAACCTGCAGGCCCTGGGTGGGGTCAATGTTTTTTACAACCAGCACAATTTTACCGTCCTTTATAGCTATATCCATATCGGCATCGATGTTATTTTTCGGATCTATTACGTGCCCTCCTTTAATTACTATGTTATAGGTCTGTGCCTTTAAAACCATAATAGTCGAGCCCATGGTCGCTATCATTAAGAGTATATATTTTTTCATTTTAAAATTATTTAACTTTAATAATGCAGGAAACTTAAGGCTATATTTATCCTGTCAGAGCAGGAATCACTGTTCTGTAAAGCAATAACTG
>NZ_JBFUKF010000587.1:0-2398 GCF_056400985.1 Mucilaginibacter sp. P4_G9
TGGTAATGGGGCCAAATTTGCCCGAGTGGATAAAATCATTAGCGGCATGGTAATTGGCCCCGCTCCTGCGTTGCGAACCTATCTGTACTATTTTACCCGATTCCTTGATGGCTTTAAGGGCATCGCGGTTGTCTTCCATCGTTTCGGCAAAAGGCTTTTCAACATAAGCGTCACATCCAGCTTTTACAGCTTCAATAGCATGCCGTGCATGCTGAAAATCGGCGGTACTAATAAATACTGCATCTACCGTTTTGCTGTCGTATAATTCCTCGTTGTTGCGGTATGCCTTTACATCATTCTGCATTTTCTCTTTCCAGGTAGCCGCACCTTCTTCTCTGCGCCTTTTCCAGATGTCCGATACACCAACTACTTCAAAATTAAGTTCCTTGCAGTGGTTCATGAAGCTGGGAATATGCGAACTTTTATGCCTGTCAGAAAATCCGACAACACCAACCCGCACACGATCATTAGCGCCGATAATACGTTTGTAGCTTTTGGCGCTCCACGCGGTTTTGGTGAGTAATGTGCTGGCCCCCACTAATGCGACCTGCCTGATAAAAGTTCGACGTGATTTTTCCATAATAGTTGTATAATTTAGATAGTTGATTTTAATTGATCCCGAAGTTACAGCTGATGCAGGCATCAGGCCGTCACTATAATGTTTTTCGTGGAGTACAGGTAAATTGGTTTAATACAGTCTGCGCAACTGATAAAACCAAATATCGATGAAATCTCACAAAAAATATTATTCCTTTTGTAAGAAACATATTACAATAGTGGTTCCCTGCTACCATATGAAGCATTTGTAAGTAAAATGTAAATAAAACCTTGCAAGTGCAGACCATATTGCAACGGCAACCAATAACTTAACAATTATTTGTTTTTTTATTTACATTCGCTTTTTAACAAATTCCCGGCATATTAAGCGAAGGCATATCAAGGTTCATTCCCGAACAGGGTTTAATATCATCTCGTGCCCAACGCAATTTAACGGTAAATAAAAACAATATTTTTAATGGAGATTAAATTTAGATTGGGTGAATATAAGGTCCTTTTATACCGTATATTATTAGGCTATTTATTCTATTTTATCAGCAGGATCTTATTTTTTGCATTTAATACAAATCTTTTTGCTGTTGATGATTTATCTACTTTATTAAAGTTGTGTTATCACGGAATGGCCTTTGATACCACTGCGCTATTGTACATTAACAGTTTATTTATTGTTTTAAGCATTCTCCCGTTAACCATCAATACAAGACCTAATTATCAAAAAGGCCTTACAATTTTATATTTCGTTACAAACCTGCTGGCTTATGCCACAAATTTTGTTGACATTATTTACTATCGTTTCAGCCAGGTTCGGTCAACCAAAGCTACGCTTGATGTGCTTGCCGATGAAACCAACAAAAAGGCGTTATTTAGACATTTTTCTGACGCATATTGGTATGTAATTATCATCTATATATTATGCTGTTTTTGCTGGATCTGGCTGTATAACCGGGTAAAGATTAAACCTAACGCAATCAAGAATTTAAACGCTTATTTTTACTCTTCGGTGGTGGCGTTCCTGGTTGCCCTTGCTTTAGTTATCGGGGGAATAAGAGGTGATTTTGCACACAGCACCAGGCCCATTAACATGGTTGATGCTTATAAACATGTTACCATACCAAACCAGGGCGATATAGTATTAAATACTCCTTTTGCAATTTTTAGAACACTTGGCAGCAACAATTTTAAAATTGAACACTGGACAGACGAACACTATATCAATGCTAACATCAAACCGGTAAAACAATATAACGGCAACCCCGCTGTGAAGCCCAATATTGTAATTATTATATTGGAAAGTATGGGAAGAGAGTATTGGGGCTGCATGAACAAAGAGGCCGCTATACCCGATTTTAAATCGTACACTCCCTTTTTAGATTCATTAGCCGATAGCAGCTTAATATTTACCAATGCTTATGCCAATGGCCGTCAATCTATTCATGCCATGTCGTCCGTTTTAGCTGGCATTCCGTCATTTCAAACGGCCTTTACTTCATCACCCTATGCAAAACAAAAAATCCAGTCCATCGTGTCTGTTTGCGATAGTTTAGGCTATCAAACGTCATTTTTCCATGGTGCGGCAAACGGATCTATGGGTTTCCAGGGATTTGGTAATATTTTAGGATTTAAAAAGTACTACGGCAGAACAGAATACAACAACGACGAGGATTATGATGGCATTTGGGGTATTTGGGACGAGCCATTTTTTCAGTTTATGGGTAAAACCCTTAGCGGTCAAAAACAACCATTTATGGCTACTTTGTTTACTTTATCATCACATGATCCGGATCAGATTCCCGAAAAATATCATTCAAGATTTAAAGGCGGCCCGCTTACAATTGATAAA
>NZ_JBFUKF010000588.1:0-2390 GCF_056400985.1 Mucilaginibacter sp. P4_G9
GTACAAACCAACAGTGAGAATTTCAAGCCCCAGGAATAAAGAAACAAAATGTTTACTGACGGCCAATACACAAGCCCCAAGGGTACACAGAAAAAGCAATACGTAATATTCTTTCGGACTTTCTTCCTTTTCTTCAAAATAGATATAAGAAAGGATATTGACCACCAAACCCGAAAAAATGATCAGCCCCATAATGAACACCGAAAACCCATCTATAACCAGCAATGGTTCAATATGGTACGGAAGCGATTTTTGAATATAAAAAAGAGAAAAAAAGGCGATGGTAAACAAAAGCAGGCTACTTAGCTGAATTACGCGGTGACTCAACTTTATTGCGATCAAAAGCATAATGAGCACGGAAGAACCGGCAAGTAATACTAATGGTGTAAGAGCGAAAAAATCGTTACCTGACATAGCGTTCTTCTTATTTTTTGACCAGATATTTATGTGTATTTGATGGCGTTGCCTGAAGGTTCGCTTTTTCCGCACTTTTATTTTCGGTTGGAAAAATATGCTCTAATTTGTTAATCATTGGCTTAACTGTATCCACAACCGGTTGTGGATACAAACCCAGCCATATAATTGATAATGTAAGCGCTGCCATTACCATTATTTCTCTGAATGAAAAATCGCGAACCTGATCCGGTCTTTCTGATGGTCCTAAAAATACTTTCTGTACAATACGCAAGGAATAAATGGCAGAAAAAACGAGGCCGATTGTTGCAATAACAGTAAGCATTACATTGGCTTTAAAAGCGCCTAATAATATCAGGAACTCCGCAATAAAATTCCCTAATCCGGGCAAGCCCAAAGATGCCATGGCAAACAACATTCCTATAGCCCCCATTTGAGGCATTTGGGTCCAAAGTCCACCCATATGGTTAATGTCGCGGGTATGCAGGCGTTCTTTAAGCATCCCTGCCATAATAAACAATGCCCCTGTACTTATTGCATGTGTAACAAGTTGCATTACTACCCCCTGTAAGGCCAGTTCATTAAAAGCAAAAATACCCAGTATCACAAAGCCCATGTGGCTAACGCTTGTATAAGCTACCAGGCGTTTAAGATCGGTTTGCGAATAAGCCAGGATAGCTCCATAAATAACCCCTATCACACCGAAGAGCATCGCCCATGGTGCTAACTCCCGCGCTGCTTCCGGAAACAAAGGAAGAACAAACCTTAATATGCCGTACGCTCCTGTTTTCAATAGTAACCCTGCCAATATTAAGCTTCCGGCGGTAGGGGCTTCGCTGTGTGCATCGGGCAACCAGGTATGGAAGGGTACTATGGGTAATTTCACCACAAAGGCAATCATAAAACCCAGCATCAGCCAAAAAGCAATACCAGGAGACACAACGGTTCCCAGTAATTCAAAGTAGTTGAAGGTATAAATACCCGTATTATTACCGTGAATAAAATATAAGCCAATTATGGCCAGCAACATCAACAAACCGCTGGCCTGGGTGAAAATAAAAAACTTGTAGGCAGCATAAACCCGGTTTTCGCTTCCCCATATGCCAATCAGAAAATACATAGGAATAAGCATCACCTCCCAGAAAAAGTAAAACAGGAACATATCCATCGCCATGAATACCCCTGAAATTCCGGCCAGGATCCAAAGTAAATTGAAATGATAAAAGCCCAGGCGTTCTTTTACGTCGTTCCAGGAACACAGCACCGCCAAAATTCCAAGGAAAAAAGTTAGCACCAGCATCAACAGGCTTAACCCGTCAATAGCCAGGTGAAAGCTTATACCCAGCGACGGGATCCACCTATGCCGGTAGTCAATCATCCAGGTATTGGAAAAATTGACATTAGCAGTTCGGTAATGATTAATCCAAAAAGATACCAAAGCAATAAAACCAGTTAACAATGTACAAAGCGCAACCCAGCGGGGCAGGTTTTTATTCAATTGCCCCAACAGGAGTGCCAGCAGACCACCTCCCATTAATATGCCGATTACATAAGTAAGTATCATAACATTATTTGTATGCTTAATATGATTATTGCACCTGCAACCAACCCCATGATATACCATCTTAATGACCCCGACTGGGTAAATGATAAAAATTGATAAAGGCGGATTGTGACAAACGTGATACCCTGGTAAAGTTTATCAACTACATCGTTTTTGTTGATATTGGCAATGAAAACAACAGGCCTCACAATTAATACATTATATAACTTATCAAAGCCCCAGCCCGAAAACCAGAAAAGGTAAAGGTTCATAACAAATCCCGATTGTTTTAACTTTTCAATGCGCTGCAGTTGTTTGTAATAGAAAATATAAGCCAGGTAAATCCCGCTAAAAGTTGCCAGGAGCGCCAGGATCTGAAATTGCAGTTCGGCATTTATTCCTGCTTTTAAAACCGTTTCGGGCAATACCTGGT
>NZ_JBFUKF010000589.1:0-2379 GCF_056400985.1 Mucilaginibacter sp. P4_G9
GAGAAGGATAAGGAACAAAAAGAGCAGAAAGAAGTAAATACCAAACAACAATTACAAATTAATGAATTAACAAGGAAGCTTGAAGTTCTTTATAAAACTTCAACTAAGAACTAACGCTAAAAAATCCATATAGCTTTTACCAACCACAACTTTAAAATGAAAAAATTTTTCCTTCTTTTACCGGTACTCTTCTTTTGCCTTTCAAGCCCCGCTGTGTTTGCGCAAAATCAAGTTGGCGTTAACCCTTTAACGGGTACTGCCAGTGTAGCTATCCCGGTATACCAAATTAAAAAAGGTAATGTTTCCGTTCCCGTAACACTTGTTTATGGTGGCCGGGGAATTAAGCCAAAAGATGTAGAAAGCTCAGCTGGTATTGGTTTTTACCTTTCAGCAGGCGGGCAGATCAGTCGGGAGGTTAGAGGTCTCCCCGATGATTGCCAAAAGGACAATTCTGGAAATGACCGTTTAGGTTGGTTGTATAATAATAATGGTACCAGTATCAGCAACTTTACTATTGCAAACGATAATAATGCAGGCACATGTACCGATGAAACAACCAACATCAATTATATTAATACCAATTTTACCGGATATTCTGACACCGAACCGGACATATTTAATGTAAATGCTCCGGGATTGTCCTGCCAGTTGGTATTGGATAAATCGCACGTTTTCAGAACATTATCTTATCAGGATTTAAAAATAGAATATAGTACAGCTTCCAATGGAATCTCTTCTTTTACAATTACTAATAATAAGGGAACCAAGTATGTATTTGCATCACCTGAACTTGTAAGCCGCAAAGCTATTGGTACCGCGGTCACTTATTTTGGGAACACTTATAAGCAGTACCAATATGGAGTAAACTTTTTTAATAATTGGTACTTAACCAGCATAACAGATGTCAATGGAAATACTATTTCCCTGAGTTATACTAATGGCCCTGATAGGACAAGTAATGATCCTGTTGAGTTATTTATTTCAGGGTCTACAACAAAATCGACCCAGTTTACTATACAGGACATATCAACCCAGGAAACTGTTTCCAGTATTACTAACGGTACGGATCAGTTGATATTTAACTGGCAATCCAATTATTATAGCGCTGGTGGCACTAATATATCATATATAGGCTCCATTACAGGTATGGGCAGAAGCTTTCAATTTACATATAGCAATGTGGGCTTCGTCCGTCCGGATAATAGTAATTACAATAGAGTATTTCTCAGGGGCGTTAATGATAGCGGTTGCAGTTCGCCTGTAAATTACAGTTTCACCTATTACGGTGAAACGGCCTCGAGCCCGGGAAATTATACAACCGTGCTTTCTGATTCGTCGTCAACTTTTACAGATTATTGGGGATATTTCAACACTAATAGTTCAACTTCATTAATCCCTGCTGTATATGTTAATCCCGCAAACCAGTCTTATCCCAGGTATGAAAATTATACATATCCAAATTCCAATGGCCCCGATTATTCAGTTAGCCTGGGTGTCAACGGAAAGTATGTAGCCCCTAATTCCGTTACTGCCGGATCTCTTAAAACCATAACTAATGCCAATGGCGGTGTAACAACCATTGTCTACGAATCCAATGATTACCTGGATGTACCCTCAAACACCATTTCTCCGGGCAACGGAATCAGGGTGAGCCGGATAACGGATAATGATGGCATCAGTTCGGCGAATGACATCGTGCGTAATTATTCATACCTCGACCCGGCTACCGGTAAATCCAGCGGCAGAGCCACCACGCTCCCCGTTTTCGCCTTTACCATTCCTTATACAGGTACCGCAACCGGGAGTGCCTATTGGAATAATGCCACAGTACTATCGCCGAATGATCTTTCAAACGACGACCATACCATCATGTATAAATATTGTAAAGAAAGCACAACCGGCACCGGTTCCACTCTTTACCAATACTATGTACCGGCAACGCAGTGGGATAGCAATGCAACACCAGGATGCGCACTCTGTACTACCGCAGAATGGGCGCGTACCATAACCAATATAGCAAGACCAACTTGCGCCGCCTATGGGCCTATTAGGGATGATATCTATACTTATCCTTTTCCACCTGCGGCTAACTATGATATTGAAAGAGGGTTAATCCAGAAAGTTATCAATTATAATGATGCCGGGACAGAGGTAAGTGAAACAGCTTATGCCTATCAGCGTACGGGATCGCCATTAATTATTCCTGCATTTAAATTTGATGACAATAATGGCATCAAGGCCTTTGCTAAATATAATATTTATGCCACAACAAGTGAGTTGACCAGCCAGGTAACAAAAAAGGTATTTGATTCACCTACGTTAAGCCAGGCACAAACCAATACTACCAGCTTTACTTATGACAACACCTATCACCAGTTA
>NZ_JBFUKF010000590.1:0-2370 GCF_056400985.1 Mucilaginibacter sp. P4_G9
TGTTTAACCGTGATACCTATTTTATTTAACTCCTTAGCCATCCAGGCCGAATTGGTATCAACAATTTGTCCGATGAGTATTTCGTCACCAATGGTTATGATCTCTGCCAACATATTAATTAATAAAAATTTCTGCTACTTGAATAATCGTTTCGTTTACTCAGTTTCAAATCCTGCAAAATGGTTGATTTTACCTTTAAGGTAACGTTGTATGATTTTAAATAGCCAAATGGCACCCACTGAAACGAAAGATCCCAGCAATGCAAATCTCTATAAATGGAAAAAGAAGTGGCGCTGCTTAGCTTGGCAGCTTTAAAATCATAGTTTGTTGAGTATTGTATCTTCCATTTTTGCGTGATGCTTACATCGCCGCTAATCATGAGCGTATTACTTGTAGACACATTATTTAAATAATTACTATAGCTATAACTATAGTTAAGCGATATATTCCAGGGAACATTAAAATCCACATATGAGTTAGGGTCGCTGTTGATCAATGCCAGTCGCTGAGCCTGCTGGGCTCCAACATTTTGTAAAGTATTTACATTAGGGGTGCCCGGTGCCTTGGCTGTAGTGGAGTTTAAACTACCGCTCATAGAAATGCTGACGGCACTTAATTGAGGGAACTGACCATTAGACCACCTGTATTTATTAACAAGCGAACTGGTGCGTACAATGGCGTTATTTGAAATAGAATCATGTACACTAATAACGTACGGATTAAATGAACCACTGAAGCTAACATTCACTTTCTGTTTAAACAGGGCCGTGTGCCCCGAAAATTGAATATTTGAAAGTTTCATAGAATCGGCCGCGAAATTATAGAATGTTGAAAAAGATAGCCCCTGCAACAGGGTGACCTTTCTATCGGTACCCGATGTATCCGTACTTTTTGCTTTTAATTTGGCCTCAATCATATTATCCAATGAGAAGCTGATACCAGCCTGCTTGCCGCTGGATGGGTAGCCATAAACTCCGTTTTCAAAAATGGAGTATTTTTGATAAGTGTACGGGTATGGTACACTTGCATTACTTACAGCGGTTTTGTAATACCCATAGCTTGGATCCGAGAAATCCGGCGTATAACCAAAACCGATAGATGGAGTCATTACATGCCTTATTGCTTTTAAATTACCTTTAAAATTTAATGTACCATACAATTTGGTTGACAGACCGGTACTAAGGCTATAATTACCGGCACGTTTAAACCCTTGAATGGTATCAACAAGCAACTGGTCTGAATTGGAAATACTGCCGCGTTCAAATCTTTTATTTACTGATTGAAAATACCAGCGTTCGGTATAATTTACGCTGCTGTTAAACTGAAAATATTTAAGCACATTTAAACCCAAACTTACTGGGATCTGGTGTTGAAATCCATTTTGTAAACGCTTGGTAACTGTGCTTTTAAACAACTCCGATTCGGGGATGTTATTTACTTTATTGGTAGCATTCATGTTATAGCTAACCGTTATTTTTTGATACCATTTTTGCTCACCTACCCTATCCTTTGAATCGAAAGGGTTAATAGATGACATACCAAAGGCTATAGTTGGTAACTCTATGGTAATTGTTTTATTGGCTATATCCTGGCTATGRCCAAGACCTATACTCATGTTAAAGGGTGTACCAGCCCATGTTTTTCCGTAAGATATGCTTGAACGCAAGCTGCTTTGCGCGGCAGTCACCACATTATAATTTGAGTTTGACGGATTTCGTGAAAAATAACCGGATGTACCCGCGTTAACTGACGCGCTGAATGTTGAACCCGGGTTGGCGTTAGGATCCTGGGAATGGGTCCAGTCAATGTGTATATCCTTCACCGGGGGATCGCCAGGCAATTGGTAATTATGAGAGCCATAACTTAAAGAAAGATTACCGGTGTATTTGTAGCGTACAAGGTACCTTGCAGTTGAGTTTACTTCATACGAACCCTTTGAATAAATTGTACCCGTTGTAGTAAGATCAACATAATCACTCAAACCAAGATAATAACCAAACCCAGCCAGTTTAAAACCCAGTTTCGCATCCTCGCCAAAAGTAGGTAATATAACCCCGGATGTTCGCTGATTAGGTTTAGGGAAGAAACCAAACGGGATGGCCAATGGCAGCGGCACCCCCTCTATTTCCAGATAAGCCGGCCCGGATATGATCCTGTTTTTTTCACCTATGCCCTTTGTTATCACTATACCAAAATGTGTATCAGGGTAAGGCAAATCACAGGTACTGAAAATCACATTACGGTAAGCAACTTCAGTTTCATTTAGCTTTTTTGCCTGCCCGCCAGATATAAAGTTACCTTCCTGCTCAGACGCAGGATTATAAAGCTTTCCTTTTTTAGTATTATAATTAAACAACAGCGAATCTGATG
>NZ_JBFUKF010000591.1:0-2358 GCF_056400985.1 Mucilaginibacter sp. P4_G9
CCCCATTAAAGCCAAATACCCTAACCTTCACTGTATTGCAAGCATGGGCGGCAAGGACTGGCTTGGGAGCAGGAGTAAATTAACCATCCGCAAGCCCGAAATTGTAGATGAACATTACTACCGCAATGCCTGGGGGATGGAAGAGGACGCGGCACATTATGATAACTACGACCGCAAAGGATATAAAGTGTTTGTAGGGGAGTGGGCAACAACGGAAGGCATGCCCACCACCACTTTGAATGCTGCCCTCGGTGATGCCGCCTGGATGACCGGTATGGAACGCAACTCAGACCTCGTTATCCGCTCATGCTATGCGCCTTTATTTGCAAATGTAAACAAGGCTACCGCAACCGTGCCGAAAGCATGGCAATGGGAATCAAACCTGATAGGTTATGATGCATTGACAAGTTTTGGTTCGCCATCGTATTATGTACAGGTAATGTTTAATACCTATATCGGCGATAAGGTAGTCCCTGTATCCGGCGCCAATATCCCCACCCAAACCAGGCCTGCCACCAAACAGGACAGCGCGGCGAACAACATGCCCAAACCTATACCAGGCATGTTTTATGTAGCTACCCGGGACACCAAAACGGGAAAACTGTTTCTTAAAGTAGTAAATGCAACAGGAAAGCCGCAGCAGGTTGACATCGACTTAAATGGTGCCGGAAAACTTTCTCCCGAAGGTACAATCGTGGTAATAAAAGGCGACAAACCCGAAGATACGAACACGATAAGCGACCCGGTAAAAATAGTTCCTGTTACCTCAAAAATAAAAGTCGCAGGCGCAAAATTTACCAGGACTTTCGACCCATATTCAGTAAACGTGCTTCAAATAAATACATTAACCAAATAATTGAAACCAGGTAAGAAACTAAATAAATAAAATAGTAAGAATACCAGGACAAAAAACCAAATGTCAATATGAGAAATGCAATTTACAGGTTATGGATGGCGGCCTTAATTATAACGATTACAGTGCCGTGTTTATATGCGCAAAAAGCCACTAAYCCCATTATTTACGCGGATGTACCGGACATATCAATAGARCGTGTAGGCAAYAGCTATTACATGAGCAGCACAACCATGCACATGAGTCCCGGTGTGCCGATTATGAAGTCGAACGACCTGGTGAACTGGAAGACGGTGGGTTATGCCTATGATACTTTAGCAAACATTGATGCAACAAACCTCACCAATGGCAAAAACATGTATGGGGAGGGTTCGTGGGCAAGTTCTATCCGTTTCCATAATGGCACCTATTATGTAAGCACATTTTCTGCAAATACCGGCAAAATGCACATTTACAGCACTAAAAATATCGAAAAAGGCCCATGGAAAGCCAGGTCATTTGCCCCCGACCTGGGTGATCACTCCTTGTTTTTTGATGATGACGGAAAAGTGTATATGATTAGCGGGAGCGGAGATTTAAGGTTAGTTGAATTAAAGGACGATCTATCCGGTATAAAACCTGGCGGAACGGACAAAATTATCATTAAAAAGGCAAACGTGCCTTCGGGCGGTAYCGGCCTCGGTCCGGAGGGCTCTCAGCTGTTTAAGATAAAAGGCAAATATTATCTTTTCAATATTACATGGCCACCGGGCCACGTACGCACTGTTATCATACACCGGGCAGATAAAATCACCGGCCCGTACGAAGGACGAATTGCCCTCCAGGACCTGGGTGTGGCGCAAGGCGGATTGGTCGAAGCGCCAAACGGGGCCTGGTATGCTTATTTGTTCCGTGATTATGGCTCGGTTGGCCGCATCCCCTATTTGGTGCCGGTAAAGTGGGTAGATGGGTGGCCCGTGTTAGGCACCCACGGCAAAGTGACCGATACGCTCGACCTGCCGGCCGGTAAAGGTTTGATCCCGGGCATCGTTGCTTCGGACGAGTTTACCCGTAAAAAAGGCGAACGCGCATTACCACTGGTTTGGCAATGGAACCATAACCCGGATAATAGCTTGTGGTCAGTTACAGCGCGGAAAGGGTATTTACGGCTCAGCACCGGCAGGATCGACACCAATTTCCTGGCGGCACGAAACTTATTGACACAACGCACCATCGGCCCGGTATGCTCCGGGACAGTTTCGCTCGACGTTTCTAACATGAAAGATGGTGATTTCGCGGGTTTGGGCCTTTTGCAACAAAATTACGGGTTGGCAGGTGTAAAAATAACCGGGGATAGCAAAGCTATCATCATGATCAATGCAAGCACCGGAAAACCTGTAGAAGCACAACAAATCCCCTTAAACCAAAAGGTAGTTTACTTTAAGGCGGAATGCAATTTTACGGACAGAAAAGACGTGGCAGATTTTTTTTATAGCCTGGACGGGAAAACGTGGATACCATTGGGC
>NZ_JBFUKF010000592.1:0-2356 GCF_056400985.1 Mucilaginibacter sp. P4_G9
CTGCTGTGAAGTAACCTGAATCGAAAATATATCTTCGGATGTATTATCAACATGCACTGCATTTTGATTAGGGAAAGGAAATTCATCTGCATAATTACTCACCAGACTATATTTACCACCCGCAATTACTTTATTTGCTTCTGTTGCTGCATTGACCCAATCACCTTGTTGCAGATACAACCTGGCCAATATGGCTGATGCCGAATAGGTATTGGCATAAAAGCTAACCCCGGTACCAAGTTTCGTCTCTGCATCTTTAAGATCGGATATTGCCTGGGCATAAACCTGGGCAACTGTTGACCTGGCCGGGTATGAATCGGCATCTATAACTGATGTTGGTTTAAGCACAATTGGTACGGCCAAATTTGTGGTAGGGGCCCCATCATTCCATGCCTTACCAAATAGTCGGGCCATATCAAAGTACATCATTCCGCGAAGGAATTTTGCCTGGCCTTCAACTGAGTTTTTATTGGCAGCCGTTACTTTATCCAAATTAGCCAGTACATAATTGGCCTGGTTATTTATCCTGTATGCGTTAAGCCACAAAAGATTCACAAACCCATTATTGGTTGGTATTTGCTGACTAACCATCTGGGTAAGATCCTGATAAGTACCCGCCCAATCAAACACATTTTGAGTGGCCATCAAATCTGGCATCAAAAATATGTCGCCGCCATATACATATGAGTTCCCTGCACGGTTATATGCACCTATAAGCGTGCTTTGCACATCTGTTTCAGTAAGGATAGCCTGACTTCCATCTATCTGGTCATATGGCTTTAAGTCCAATTGCTTTTTACAAGCTCCCAACGTAATCAGGATACCAAAAGCTGTGATATATTTTATATGTGATCTAAATTTTTTCATCTTCATAATTATTAATAATTACAATCCTATGTTTACACCAAAAGTAATTGTACGTGGCTGCGGGGCCGAGTAAAAATCAACACCAAGGTTGATGTTACTTGCCTGGTAATCGGCGTTTACCTCAGGATCCCATCCTTCATATTTAGTTATAAGGAACAGGTTGTAGGCGTTAACAAATACCCTTGCCCTATCCAGTTTTATTTTTGACAGAATATCTTTTGGAATATTATACCCTAATGAAACTGTTTTACAACGCACATATGAACCGCCAGACAGGTAACGGCTTGAGGCATTGGTTCCGTTTGCGTAAAACAAACGTGGCTCTGGCACATTCGTTATGTCACCTGGTTTATTCCAGTATGTCAGCTGATCAAGCGTTTGGTTATCAAAACCATTACTTGCATTGGCACTCATATATTGGCCGCCGCCATTATAAATTTTATTGCCAAAAGATCCCTGGAAGGTAACTGCAAGGTCGAAACCTTTATAAGAGAAGTTGTTGGTGATGCCACCTGTGAATTTTGGCGTTGGGCTACCCAATACAACGCTTTGGGCAGCATTGTAATCATTGGTTTTGGTACGATCGTAGCTACCATTAGCATTCTTGGTATTGGTATAATACAAAGCATCGCCATTAGCAGGATCAACACCTGCATATTCGGGCCCATAAAATACACCTATTGGCTGGCCTTCAATAACCCTGTTTAAATCGTTGGTGCCAATAATTAATCCGCCTACATCAGTTACTACGTTTTTATTATAAGCAATGTTAAATGCGGTCGACCATTTAAACTTTCCCACAAAGTTATCTGAAGATATGGTTACCTCGTAACCCTCATTGTACAGCTTGCCCTTGTTTTGAAGCTGTGATGGGAAACCTGTAGTTTGAGGTACATTTACATTAAGTAATAAACCTGTTGTATTTTTGCGATAATAATCGAAGGTGGCATTCAAACGGTTACTAAAGAACCCTAATTCAATACCAGCGTCAAACTGTTTGGTACTTTCCCAGGTAAGGTTAGGATTAGCTATCTGATAAGTACGTTGCCCCGGCACCCCATTATAACCCGCATCCCCATAAAACAATCCTAATGATGCATAAGGATCTATTTCGGCATTACCTATTAAACCGTAACTGGCTTTCAATTTTAAATTACTGATAGTATTTGAGTTCTTTAAAAAATCCTCCTGGCTAAGCACCCAACCTACAGATCCTGCCGGGAAGAAAGCATATTTATGAGTTGCGCTGAATCTTGACGATGCATCGGTACGGCCGCTAACCGATAAAAGATATTTACTTTTATAAGCGTAGTTGGCTCTTGCAAAATAAGAAACAAAGCTATATTCTTCCTGTTTTGAATAGCCTCCCGATTTTACAGCGGCATCAATTATTTGCTTGTAAGCATCAGAAGGGAACTGTTGGCCTTGAATGTCATTCCCCTTTTTATTGGCGTATTCATAACTTGTTCCGAGTGTTGCATCTAAAGTG
>NZ_JBFUKF010000593.1:0-2352 GCF_056400985.1 Mucilaginibacter sp. P4_G9
AATATAACCAGCTTATTTCCCTGTTAATTAATGGTGCCTGTTTATCCATAAAATTTAGTGCCCGCGGGCCACATTTACAAAACTGCTTATTTATTTGTTAACTTAATATTAACTCATCAGCATTTAACATGTTTTTATTGATTATTATTTACTTACTTTATGTAAACAAATTAATTTAACATCCTGTGTAAATGTTTACAATACATTAGTTTTGTAAACATTTATAAACCAATTTACTTATGCCAACATTTGATATAGTAAGCAAGATAGACGGCCAAACACTTGATAACGCTATCAATACTGCCAAAAAAGAAATACTTAACCGCTACGATTTTAATGACTCGAAAAGCACTATCGACCTGGATAAAAAAACCAACGAGATAACTATCGTTACCGAGAACGATATGCGCCTTAAAGCCATCCAGGATTCTATTATAGGCCGCATGGTAAAGCAACACCTGGACCCTAACGCGCTTGATTTTGGTAAAGACCAATATGCGGCGGGCAATATGATACGTAAAGAGATTAAAGTTAAGGAAGGTATAGATAAAGAAACCTCTAAAAAGCTTGTCAAAAAGATAAAGGATAGCGGCCTAAAGGTTCAGGCATCTATCATGGACGACCAGGTGCGTGTACAGGGCAAAAAAATAGATGACCTGCAGGCAGTGATCAGCCTTTGCCGCAGCGATAATTTTGGCCAGCCCCTGCAATTTATTAACATGCGCGATTAATTCCCATCAAAACTTAAAGTAGCAGGATCAAAAAAAAATGACATAAAAAAAGAGGCTGATCATGATTTATGATACAGCCTCATCTTTTAATAACAATAACGTTCCAGAATTTTCAATCAAAAACCTCGGTTTCAATAAATATCTAAATTGAATTAACCCTGCCCTGGTTGGTACATTCTTTTTTCAACTGGTTGATAATATTCCTGCAGGTTTTCGGGAATCCTTGCATTATATCCCAAAACCTGTCTTAAATGCGCATCCAGCCCCTCACCAAACTCATAACCTAATGCTCTGGGGTAATCAAGCTGCTGTTTAACAAACGGACGGGTAAAGGCCATAGTTAACGTCCGTCTTTTTTCATCTGTATAGTTCTTTCCGGCGGCATGCCACAGGTTGGAGTCAAACAAAATAATGCTCCCTTTTTTTGCAGTGGCGCGATCGGCAGTCCTGTAAAAATAATCATCATCAGGTTTATCTTCCTGTTTATGAGAGCCTGAGAGAAAATAGGTTGCTCCGTTTTCGAGTGTAAAATCATCCAAAACAATCATCATTTGGATCATTATTTTAAAATCGCCTGTAAAACTTCGTATGTCTCTGTGGATATTTTGAACATAAGGTTTGTCATCCTTTAAATTGATTACCGCTCCTAATGAATTTAGGATATAGTTGCCTTTTAAAAAATGTCTTATCTCATTTTCACAATATTTTTGCTCAAGAAATTTCAAGGTGAAAATATCTCTTTCTACAAGATGGTGAAGTGTTCCGTTCATGTTAGCACCTATTCCATTTGCAACCTGGATTGCGCGCCGTACTTCGTATGCCTTCACTAATGAGGTTGTAATTTCTTCAATAAAATCAGTACTCATTGCATCTTCGTAAATAATCCAGCCATAATCTGACATTATTTGATCAAAAGTATCCAGATTAGCTTCCGAATATGTGAATTTATTTTTCATGTTAATTTATTTTTTTAAGATTAATTTAAACAGTTGAAGCTGGTATATTGGGGATGCATCCATCCGTTTTTCTTTTAGGTTGACGGTATGAGGGGAAATAATTAGGTTCGGCATTAACCTCCACACCTGCCTTTAAAACAAGTTCGTTGTAAATAGCAGCATCATTGATATAACACCAGATGCGATCCTTTACCTGCAGGTCTGAGAAATATCTTTTGAACATAAAAAGAGAATCTTCCCTGCCGCCTACCCCACCTCCAAGATGAAATATTTTTTTCCCAAGCCTTCTGCCAATCATGCTTATTTCGTCGGTCAAAAGTTTGCTTGGGGATTCTTTCAAATAATCCGGGGAAGTTGCCGAAAGATGATTTCGGATAATACTATCTGATAATAGGATGAGTGCGCCGCAAATAAGTTCTGATCCGTCATAAATAAGAATGAGTTTATTATCAAAACCCTTCATGTTAAGAAGATCTTCGAAGTATTGTTCATCAAAATAATAATTCGGTGAGGCATTTACCCGATCCATATTTTTGTAATACATTTCGGTAAATTTTTTAACACCCTCTTTGCTGTTAAGCTCCTTGATTAAATAGCCTTTTTCGCGCATTTTTCTTATCTGGCGCGAAAGCCTTTTATCGTATCTGCTCCTTTGATCTTCAATA
>NZ_JBFUKF010000594.1:0-2313 GCF_056400985.1 Mucilaginibacter sp. P4_G9
CCCTGAACATGAAGCCAACATCCGGGCGTTTTACGGCCGCTGGGTTGAAATGCTGGGCGACCCATTTCATGGTACTGTTGAAATATTTAAACAATTAAAAGAGAGCAATAAGTATAAGATCTACGCACTTACCAACTGGTCGGCAGAAACCTTCCCCTTTGCGGTGGCCCGTTTTAATTTCCTGGAGTGGTTTGATGGGGTTGTGGTATCCGGTACCGAAAAAATGCGCAAGCCCGCCCCTGAGTTTTACCAGGTACTGCTTGATCGTTACAATGTTAACCCCGCCGAAGCTTTGTTTATTGATGATAATTACCGCAATGTTTTAGCCGCAGAAAAAATGGGTATTAAAAGCATTCACTTTAAATCAGCAGAGGAGTTATCGGCAAAACTGAACGAACTTGGGGTTTTGTGATTGATATAGGTGTTGTATTTCAGAAATTTAAATAAGCAGGGATAACCCGTTTTTCAATCAACCTCCGGCTTAAAAGCATACCTCAACTGAACCAAGCCGCTCGAAAACTGTTCGCTGCCGAGAAACAATAGGTTGGTACGATCTTTAACCTTAAACAGCGGTTTCCCGGCGCCTAAAATTACGGGGTGAACAGCCAGCATAAACTCATTGATCTGCCGCTGCTCTATAAATACCGAAACCAGCTCTGCACCGCCAAACAGCCAGATATTGCTGCCCGGCTGATGCCTGATCTCATCTACCCGCTGCTTAAAATCTGCCGAACGGATAATTTCCGAATTGCCTTCAACCGTTGTCAGCGTATCCGAAAAAACATACATTTTAAGCGCCGCAAACAATCCCGGCCCTGCGCTCATGAGTACTTCATAACTTTTACGGCCAAGAAAAATGGCATCGGTACTGTTCAAAAAATCGGTCATCCCGTAATCCTGATCGGCAAAACACCAATCATATTCGCCGTTTGGCCCTTCAATAAAACCGTCGAGGCTCACGGCCAGGTTTAAAATTATTTTCCGCATATGTGGGTGTGCTTATTCTTCGCCCTGGTGTTTTTCCTGCCACTGTTTACTGAATGATTTTTCGGCAACTTCCGGCATTTCCCTTAGGTGTCCCCAGGTGCGCTTAAAGAAGAAACGGAGGAAAAAGTTTTTCATTTTACCACCAAAAAAATCGGTTAGTTTACGTTTCAGCATCCCTTTTTTCCAGATGGCCCAGCCCCAGCGTTCTTTATTGGTTACTAAACCCTGGTTAACTGAATCCCGGCGGTTCAGTAGCAGCATTTTATGGATATCTATCTTCACCGGGCAAACCTCGGTACAGCTGCCGCAAAGGCTTGATGCATAGCTAAGGTGTTTAAACTCCTGCATGCCGCTGGTATGCGGGGTTATGATAGAGCCAATTGGCCCGCTATAGGTAATATTATAAGCATGGCCGCCTATGTTTTGAAACACTGGGCATACATTAAGGCAGGCCCCGCAACGGATACAATATAATCCCTGGCGCTGTTCCTTTTGGGCAAGCAGGTTGGTGCGGCCATTATCAAGCAATACCACATACATTTCTTCGGGGCCGTCGGTTTCATCCGGCTGGCGCGGACCGCTCAGAATGGTGTTATATACCGTAAGATTTTGGCCTGTGCCATGCGTAGACAGCATTGGCCAAAACAGGTCGAGATCGTTAATAGACGGGATGATCTTTTCGATCCCCACTACGGCAATATGAATTTTGGGGAAGGTAGTACATAAGCGCGCGTTCCCTTCATTCTCGCTGATGGCTATACTGCCGGTATCGGCCAGCAGGAAGTTGGCTCCCGTTATGCCTACATCGGCCTGTAAATATTTGTCGCGCAGCAATTCCCTTGCTTTCAGGGTTAGCTGCTCGGGAGTAGCTTCTGTGGGCGTGCCAAAGCGTTCATGAAACAGTTTGGCAATATCCTCTTTGCTGAGGTGCATAGCCGGTGTAACAATATGATACGGTGCCTGCCCCAGCAACTGTACAATGTATTCGCCAAGATCAGTCTCTAACGACTCAATATTATTTTCCTTCAGAAATTCATTCAGGTGAATTTCTTCGGTAACCATTGATTTTGATTTTACTACAGTCTTTGCTTTGGCTTTTTGGATGATGTTCAGGATCTCGCGATTGGCTTCTTCGGCATCATTGGCCCAGATCACCTTGCCGCCCCTGCGTTGAAAATTGGCTTCAAACTCCGGTAAAAATTTATCCAGGGTCTCCATCACTTTCCACTTGATCACGTGCCCCTTCTTTTTGGCATTGTCGAGGTTGGCTATGCGTGAAAGCCCGCTTGCCGCCGCCGCGCTGTACTTATCAATACTGTTATTGAT
>NZ_JBFUKF010000595.1:0-2312 GCF_056400985.1 Mucilaginibacter sp. P4_G9
GCTAAAGGACTACGTTGATAAATGCCTTGCCCTGGGCTTTTTCCGTTTTTTATGTACCGACATCAACAAAGATGGCAAACTTGGCGGAGCAGGTATCGATCTGTACGAAAAACTGCTTGACCATTCACCGTTCATTAAACTGATCGCCTCGGGCGGTGTAAGTTCTATGAATGATGTCGAAAAACTAAACCGCTTAAAAGTAGAATCGGTTGTAGTAGGTAAAGCCATTTATGAGGGACATATCACTATTGAAGATGTAAAGAACTGGAATTTGGAGTCGCTCATATCCATATAAGCCCCCTAACCCCCTAAAGGGGGAACCATAGTTGCATATGAAAAAACGGATGTTTTTGGGTGCGGGCGCTCCGATTTTTAGAAATGCAGAAGCTCTTCGTTATAGAATGATCGGGGCTGAAGAATTACTATGGGGGCATTTGAAAAACAATCAATTAGGTTTCAAATTCAGAAGACAACATCCTTTAGGTATTTATATAGCTGACTTTTATTGTCATAAACATAAGTTAGTCATAAAGTTAGATGGCGACATTCATCTACTTCCAGATATCGCCCGAAACGATGTTGAAAGACAAAATAACTTAGAATTTGATGGACTTAAAGTATTACGCTTCACAAATAATGAAGTATTCAACAACTTAAATAAAGTATTGGAACAAATAACCACGCAAATCAGCACCCCCTTCAGGGGGCGGGGGGGGCTAAGTAAACGAATTATCCCCTGTCTTGACGTTAAGGACGGTCGTACAGTAAAAGGTGTTAACTTTGTTGACCTGCGCGATGCAGGCGACCCGGTTGAACTGGCCTGGAACTACTCGCGCCAGGGAGCCGACGAACTGGTTTTCCTGGATATTACAGCTACGGTTGAACGCCGCAAAACCATGGTCGAACTGGTAAAAGCTGTTGCCAGGCAAATTAATATACCATTTACAATAGGCGGTGGTATCAATGAAATTGCCGATGCCGATGCATTGTTAAACGCCGGTGCCGATAAAATATCTATCAACTCGGCCGCGGTACGTAACCCTGCTTTAATTGATGAGCTGGCCAAAGCATTTGGTGTACAGTTTGTGGTGATTGCGGTTGATACACGCAGTATTGGTGATAAAAACATAGTGCACCTGAATGGAGGACGTTTACCTACCGAACGCGAAACATTGGAGTGGATATTGGAAGCTGAAAATCGCGGAGCTGGCGAGATATTGCTTACGTCTATGGATCACGATGGCACTAAAGCAGGCTTCGACAATACATTATTGAAGATAGTGAACGATGCAGTGCACATCCCGGTAATTGCTTCAGGTGGTGCTGGTTCTGTACAACATTTTGTTGATGTATTTGAAAAAACAAATGTTGATGCAGCTTTGGCGGCTTCGGTATTTCACTATGGTGAAATATTGATACCGGATTTGAAGGCGGTGTTGAAGGGTAATAATATTGAGGTAAGGATTTGATGGAGGTGCGGGAAGCGAGATGTGAGTTGCGGGTGGTATGGCTGCCTTTGAGGTAAGAGCACTCACTCCTTGCACTCTGGGCTAACACGACCCTGCTCTCAAAAGGAGAATTTGACTATATAAAACACGAACCTGGCAACAGGAAACACGAGCCAGAATAACACGAACCTGGCAACAGGAAACACGAACCAGAAACCAGGCAAAACAGATATGAATATAGATTTTAGCAAAACAGACGGATTAGTGCCGGTTATTATACAGGATGAGCAAACTTTAGAGGTGCTGATGCTGGGTTATATGAACCAGGAGGCTTATGATAAAACCGTTAGGGAAAATATAGTTACCTTTTTTTCGCGCTCGAAAAACCGCCTGTGGACCAAAGGCGAAACCAGCAGCAACTTTCTGCATGTAAAAAAGATCAGCATTGATTGCGATAACGATACCCTACTCATTAAAGTTAAAGCCGATGGACCAACCTGCCACACCGGCTCGCGCAGCTGTTTCCAAACTGAATACAATCAAAACTTCATACTGGAGCTGGAAAACATTATTGCCGATAGGTACGAAAACCCGGTAGAAGGATCGTACGTTAATAAACTCCGCAATAAAGGACTCAACAAAATAGCGCAAAAGGTTGGTGAAGAAGGTGTTGAAACTGTTATAGCCGCTTTAGCCGAAACCGAAACTGATTTAATAAACGAGTCTTCCGATCTTGTTTTTCACCTGTTGGTATTACTTCGGGAAAAAGGGTTAACGCTGCAGACGATTGCTAAAAACCTGGAGAACAGGCATAAATAGTCATTAGTCATTAGTCATTAGTCATTAGTCATTAGTCATTAGGGG
>NZ_JBFUKF010000596.1:0-2310 GCF_056400985.1 Mucilaginibacter sp. P4_G9
CCTTTAGGATGGGTTTTTTTAGCAAGTTTGATTTGAATGTTGAAATCATCTTGTTTTTGAAAACATTTATAGACGATGTCAAAAAAGCATATCATAAATTTGAAATAGTGCTAATTGGTGCAACGGAAAAAAAAGCGAAAGCTGTAATTGAAATTTTAGAGAAAAATGATTTATCGGTACTTGCAATAAAATATACCGGTTTTTTACCGGCTAAGGATGTTTCTTACTTTATTCAGCAATGTGATCTTGGTATTACTTCTGTACATGAACATGGCCTTGGTAAAAGTGGTAGTGTGGCAGCTTTTATTGCCCATGGTTTGCCCATAGCTGCGCCCAATATACATAAGGATTATCTCGATGCCGAAATTGGGTTCTTTTCAGAAGAGCTTAAGGGCTCTATTATTAAAGAACCATCTCTTCAATATTTTGCGCAGGCTAAAATCGCGGCATTTAAGGCTGCTGAAGAAATTAAGTTATCTAACATAGCTAATATTATGGTTAAAGATCTAAACAGGCAATATGAATAAAGTAGATATAGTGTTTGTAATAAACTCTTTTAACAGGTTAAACCTGTTAAAAGAAAGCTTGATCGTGCTTTCCAAATGGATTCCGGTTACGGAATTTAAAGATCGGATAGGGATAGTCATCTTTGAAGCTGGGTCGACTGATGGAAGTATCGAATGGATAAAAAATGAAACTGGATATTTAGGACTGACCATTAAATTAATTATCCCGGAGAAAGGCGAAGATACTTCTTTTGMTGCCGGGTTAAATACCGGGGTTGCACATGCTCAAAGTGTTTTTCCTTCATTGAAATATTTAGTATTTTATGAAACCGATAATCAAATCTTGTCAGCTTTACCTGTTGAACAGGCGATAAAGCAACTGGAAAATAATGATAAACTGGCCGCATGTGGTTTTACAGTACGCAGGCATAATGGATCACCCGCAGGGGTCGGTATGCCTTTTCTTAAAGTACGCAATTTTGCTTTAGGTAAAAACATTATTAATAAATTTCAACTGGAAGCAATAAACTATAAATGGCAAAACATTGGCGATGATATTGAGTTTAGTGAGGTAGATGTTGTTTTTACAAGCCCTTTAGTTGTTAAAATTGACGCATGGTTAATTAGCGGGGGCCTGGATGCCCAGATGTTTCCTTTTTCGGCATGTGATGTTGATTGGGCCAAACGGCTCGCAAATTTAGGTTGGAAGATGGGAGTCATAAAAACAGCCGATGTAATTCATGATAATTTGGAAGCTTTATCTGCCTGGTCAAAAAACCGGGCTATGAGTTCTCACAGAGGGAGATTAAGGTACTTTAAGCGTCATCATCCCTATAAAATATACTTTATTTGGCCATTTGCGCTTATCATAAGACATAGCTTAGAGTATTTTTCGGCGAAGTTATTCATAAAAAACAAAGTTCGTAAACAACAATTATCCGGGCAGTTTCTTGGGTTATTAAAAGCATGCTTTAATCATTATGAATAAAACAGAGCCTAAAAAAATTTCCGGATGGTCAAGTATATTTTTAGATACATTACGACTATTAGCATCAATAGTTGTATTGTTCATACATGCACATGAACTATGGTTTCTTCATCAAACCCCTGCACAAGCTTACCAAACGGGAATTATAGCTCACGCTGCTGTAGTGGTATTTTTTGTGCTTTCAGGCTATGTTATTGCTTATACTACTACAAATAATAATCGTGGCATAAGGCAATATGTAATAGCAAGGTTTAGCAGACTTTATTCTATCGTAATTCCAACGCTCATAATTACGGTAATAATTGAGGTTGTTGTATGGCGCATTGATCCTTTATTTCATATGCATTATTCACGTGGGCCAGTGTTACCGAGATACCTAATTACAAGTGTTTTTTTTAATGAGATTTGGTTTTTGTCAGCAGCGCCCATAATTAATGCGCCGCTTTGGTCTTTAAGTTACGAATTTTGGTATTATATAATATTTGGATTATGGTTTTTTAGAAAAGCGAGTTACAAATCTCTGCTGTTGGTTGTAATAGCATGTTGTATTGCAGGGCCAAAAATTCTTTTATTAATGCCAATTTGGTTGTTGGGAAATTTGGCATATCATTTACCCGGATTAAAAATCCATAACAGCTTGAAATGGGTGTTGGTTGCTACATCATTATTAATTGGTTCTTTATTGGTAGTGTATTTGCCATCATTTCCTTTGGTGATAGGATTGCGTCCCTTCATTTTTTCAAACCAGTTTATTACTGATTTTATAATAGCGGTTTTTATTTCATTGGCTTTTTATTTTTTGCCAGAGAATATAGA
>NZ_JBFUKF010000597.1:0-2302 GCF_056400985.1 Mucilaginibacter sp. P4_G9
ACCTATTGTTGTACCCAAACCTGTTCTGTTGGCTATAACCAGTATCGAATCCTTGTCAGGATTCAGGTAAAAACTAAACTCGGAAAGTATTTGTCCGTAAGTATTGTGACTATTGCTACTTAAACCGGTAAAGCCGCTTATTGTGGTATTCCAATAGAGCCCTTTTGTAGGAATGGTTGCTTTGTTACGTGTATCCAGCTGTGCGTTGGCCAATATCCCGGTGTAAAACTTTGTTCCGAACACATTTTCACCAGGATTCCCCAGGTTGTAATTGCCTAAAAACCTATTGGTATTGTTGGATGATTTGCTATTGTAATATTGCCCTGCCACTCCTTCGCTGAAGCGCCAGCTGCCCTGAGTTTGTTTTAAAGAGACATCGGCAGTGATGTAATCATATTTGTTTCGATAATAACTAATCTCCCTATCTCCTTTATTTTCGAAAACAGTATTATTACCTATACCAAAGAAATTGCTTAGGTTATTTGGCCCCCTTGAAAGGATGTTGATGCCGATATCATTGTTACCAATGGCTTTCTTCCAGTCGGCAATATAAGTTAACAGGAACGATCTTCTTGACAAATTATAGCTAACAAGAAACTCTTCCCTGAAAGCATAGGGCTCTTTGCGGAAACCATGTTTTTCGAGAGAAAAGCCAGCGATGAGTGATATCCCAAGGTCGGTGCTGTAATTAGCCAGCACAATAGGCTCAAACCGGTCGAATTTAAAACTTTGTTTATTGTATTGATTTACGGCAGTATCTGTTGAGGTACGGATTTTTACATCTGTTGATGGCGGCAATTTATTCTGCTGATCCGATCGATCGTATAAAAATAGCTTACCCTTATTGTGCAGGTTTTTATCAACGTAAAAACTGTCCACACCATCGCCGCCAACCATACGTACCGTTATTGGTGATGGTAGGGTACCTGTTACCGAAAACTGGTCATCGCCGGCAAAGCCATACAGTCTTACCTCCTTTGTCACATCAGGTTTAAAGGTGCGCTGGTAGGTTACTTTATCAACGCTTCCGTCTTTTTTAATTTTATTTACTGTGACAGTAAGATCTCCGCCTGCCTGGTTACTTAGGGTAAACTTGTCGGTTTTATCGCTGGCAGGGATCTCTACTTCTTTGGAGATGAAACGATAGTATTCCAACGCCTGTTTATCCAGTATATTCCTTCGGGCAATCATCTTTTCGATGATCTCTGATCCCGAAAGTTTGTAGATGGTATCGGGCATCAGCTTAACCGCGCGTTTAATCACGTCGTCGGTTAGTTTGTTTTGTACAAAGGCTACCTGCTCTTTCCAGTCTTCTTCGCTTAGCGCATTCAAAAAGTACCGGTCAAAATAGCGGGCATTAAAATTCCATCCGTTAATATCTCTTATCTCCCCGCTATACCCCTGGAACTTTGATTTTAGCCATTGATGCGCAACTATCCATGGAAACAGCCCCGAGGTTTTATAATAAACCTGGTCACGATCGCGGGGAATGGGTTCATAGATGGTTTCGTGCCGGCCATCCAGTTTTTCCCAACGCCATTGATCTTCGTGCCGATCCCAGTCGCCCAATAGCATATCCARCAGGCGGGCCCGTAGTACTGTTTTTTCATCAACGCGGTTGTCGTTATCATCCTGGAGCTTTCGCTGTACTTTTTCGGTATTATCTGTTTTTTCAGCATCCAGCGGCTCACGTTCTTCAAACAGGAAAACCTGGTTGGCAAAATCTTTACGGTATTCGCCCAAAGCAGGATCATCCGGTACATAAACAATTTTAGGATTAGAATGCGATATACCCAATGCCGATGCCAATGGCGGCACAGTTAATGCCGAAAACGGGTGGGCAGCTGATACCTGGTCCTGCAAAATATCCTTTGCCACAGTAGGGCGTAAATTGGGTGGTAAACCTTTTTCGGGGTATTTTTGGATGGTGCGCAATACCCACTGCTGCCCTGTTTGGTCCTGCAGGCGGAGGGATTTGGTTTGCTGGCCACCGCCCCTTTGCAGGATCTTTAAGCCTCCCTTTTCAGTTGATATATGAAAGATGCTGAGCTTTACAGGGGCCGCCCAAAGTTTTCGGTAATTCTCACCCAGGAAAAAACGATGAGTGCCGCTTACATTATTGTATTGGGGCTCAATGGCGAGTTTTATACTATCGCCTGTTGATTGTGCATTTACACGGCTGGTATTAAAAAAAATTACCCCTAATAAAAACAGGAATAGTGCTTTAAAAGGTTTTATATTAAGGTATTTGTGTTTCAAGGCTAACCGACTATATCATGCATATTACACAATAGTTTTAACT
>NZ_JBFUKF010000598.1:0-2285 GCF_056400985.1 Mucilaginibacter sp. P4_G9
CCATATAACAGGGCACGAATTACATCATTTAAATATCATCAAAGAAAAATACCTGGCTGGCTTGTAGATTTATTTGGGGATATCAGGATCAAAAAAACAAGCTTCAGAAAACTAAACTAAAGTCGATTAAAATAGCCCAAAAATTGATTTGCATACAATTATTGTAGATTTTTCTTGATAAATGATGGATAAAAAAAGCGTGTATGATAAGCGGGTTGTCCACTGGATTGTTGATATTATCCAAAATTAAAGCGTTCGGATTTTTCAAACCAGGTGTCCGGGGAGTTTTGGGGGTAAAATTATTGAAAATAGTAATGTGTTGATTATCAGCATGTGTAGTGTTTTGTTATAAATTGTCCTACTACTTAAATGTTTGATTATTAATAAGTTGATTTGATTTCGACCTTCTATTGTCTGTATACTCACAAAAAAGTGAACACTTGCACTGATCTAACAAAACCAATAAAAAGGTAGTAAACCATAATTAAAATCCTATTTTTGCACCTCAAATAAACGATCACTCCCGTAGGTGATCACAAAACGTAATTTTATAAACTTTAAATCATAGTTGTAGATGATTAGTATTACACTTCCCGATGGTTCCGTTCGTCAGTACGACAAGGGGATCACTTCCATGCAGATTGCATCTTCGATCTCCGAAGGATTAGCGCGTAACGTATTAGCAGCCGAAGTTGATGGCCAGGTTTGGGATGCAGGCCGCCCCATTGAGCAGGATTCACATGTTAAACTTTTAACCTGGAATGATGCTGCGGGTAAATCAACCTTCTGGCATTCATCAGCCCACTTATTAGCCGAAGCTTTGGAGGCTCTTTACCCGGGTACCAAGTTTGGTATAGGTCCGGCTATTGAAACAGGTTTTTACTATGATGTTGACTTTGGCGACCGTGAATTTTCTTCGGATGAGTTCAAGAAGATTGAAGATAAGGTTATTGAGCTTGCCAAAACTAAAGCCGAATACATCCGCAAGCCGGTTAGCAAAGCTGATGCTATTGAGTACTTTACCGAAAAAGATGATGAATACAAGCTGGACCTGATTAAGGACCTGCCCGATGGTGCCATTACTTTTTATACACAAGGAAACTTTACCGATCTGTGCCGTGGGCCTCATATCCCGAACACAGGTTTTATAAAAGCTGTTAAACTGATGAGCGTTGCTGGTGCCTATTGGCGCGGCGATGAAACACGCAAGCAGCTTACACGTATCTATGGGGTTACATTCCCAAAAGCCAGTGAGCTTACCGAGTACCTGCACATGATCGAAGAAGCTAAAAAGCGCGATCACCGCAAGTTAGGCAAGGAGCTGGAGTTGTTTGCTTTCTCCGAAAAAGTAGGCATGGGGTTACCTTTATGGTTACCTAAAGGAACTGCTTTGCGCGAGCGTTTAACTAACTTTTTGCAAAAAGCGCAGGTTAAGGCCGGTTACGAACAGGTGATCACCCCACATATCGGGCATAAAAACCTGTATGTAACATCAGGTCACTATGAAAAATATGGCGCCGATTCATTTCAACCTATAAAAACCCCGCAGGAGGGAGAGGAGTTCTTTTTAAAACCAATGAATTGCCCGCACCACTGCGAGATCTATAAAACAAAACCCCGTTCATACAAGGATCTTCCTGTCCGCCTGGCCGAGTTTGGTACCGTATACCGTTACGAACAAAGCGGTGAGCTTCATGGATTAACCCGTGTACGTGGCTTTACCCAGGATGATGCGCACTTGTTCTGTCGCCCCGACCAGGTAAAAGATGAGTTTAAAAAGGTTATCGACCTGGTACTGTACGTATTTAAGGCTTTAGGTTTTGAAAATTATACCGCACAGATTTCGCTGCGTGATCCTGAAAACAAAGCTAAGTACATCGGTACTGATGAAAACTGGGCTTTAGCTGAGAATGCTATCATTGAAGCTGCAGCCGAAAAGGGTTTGAACACTGTTGTTGAGCTTGGTGAGGCAGCTTTTTATGGCCCTAAGCTCGATTTTATGGTGAGGGATGCCCTTGGTCGTAAATGGCAATTGGGTACCATTCAGGTTGATTATAACCTGCCCGAGCGTTTTGAACTGGAATACACTGGTAGCGACAATTTGAAACATCGCCCGGTAATGATTCACAGGGCGCCATTTGGCTCCATGGAGCGCTTTATTGCGGTGTTAATTGAGCATTGCGCAGGTAATTTTCCGTTGTGGTTATCTCCTGAGCAATTTATTATCCTGCCGATATCAGAAAAATACGAGGAATATGCAAAAAAACTTTCTGATGTGTTAAAAG
>NZ_JBFUKF010000599.1:0-2271 GCF_056400985.1 Mucilaginibacter sp. P4_G9
CTCGTTATTAGGTGCACTGTTTATTATTTTGGTAGGCCATTACCTGTTTGGCTTTACGCTGATACACGGCATAATTACTGTGTTGAATATGCTGGTGCTCTCTACCATGGGGCTTATCATATTTATGGGCTTTGGTTTTATCATATCGGGTATAGCTAAAAACGAAAGCACTGTTCCGCCGCTTTCCAACATCATCACCATGCCGCAGTTTTTACTGTCGGGCACATTCTTTTCGGTAACCGCATTCCCCAAATGGCTGCAGGCGGTTAGTAACGTATTGCCATTAACCCATCTTAATAATGCCATGCGCAAAGTAGCCTTTGAAGGTGCAGGTTTAGGCGATGTAACCCATCAGCTTTTGATACTGTTAATTTGGTTTGTTGCCACCTATGCTGTTGCGGTGAAGACGTTTAAATGGGAATGAGGGGAGTATCAAGTAGTTAGTATCAAGTAGCAGGACAGCTGCTATCGCCTTATTTCCCGAAGAAGAAATACATATTCAGCCGTCATTGCGGTACGAAGCGATCAAAGCGGTATATTGTAAATGCTTAACATTAATTTAACATTAACACTCTTAAACTTAACATTAAGATAACATTAAGGAAATATATTTGCAGCCATAAACCCTGTAATTATGTTTAAAGCCGTTATTAGTGCAGTTTTAGTGTTTGTTTTGTTAGCGATATACCCATTAACTGTTAAGGCCCAGGATTCAAAGGTTGGTACATGGGGTATAGCCACAGTGGTTTTGCCCGGCGATAGCAGCCATAAATGGGGTGGATATTCGGAATTGCAAATCCGCACCAATGATGTATTTTCCCAGTTTCAGTATTACGAGGCAAAGGCGGGTATAAGTTATGATCTGGATAGAAATTTTACAGCACTGTTGGGTACCGGTACTTATCACACATATGATTATACCGATTTAAGCAAAGGCCCTATAACCAACGAGTTTAGGTTATGGGAGCAAATGACAGTTAATCAATTTCTCTATCGCTTTAAATTTGAACATCGTTACCGTGTGGAGCAGCGTTGGGTAAACGGCGATTTCCGGAACCGTTTCAGATACAGGTTAAACATGTTTATCCCTTTAAATAATACCAAAATTGTTGCCAAAACGTTATTCATTTCCGTTTTCGACGAGGTGTTTTTTAACAACAAGGCCCCCAATTTTGAGCGTAACCGTGTATCTGCCGCATTGGGTTACCAGTTTGATAAAAAATGGATCTTACAGGCAGGCTGGATAAATCAGCGCAATTATACACTTACGCAAAGCAGCGGTAAAAATAATGTTATGCTTATGTTAATGTATCGCATCAATCGTAAAAATGCGGTTGAAAGTGAGCGTGTTCCTACAACAACAGATTAAGAAATATAACAAATACAAGATTTCAATTGTGATTTCTTGTTTTTGCTGTTAACTTAGCCGCCGGTTTACAAATTACAAATATCTGACAATAAAGAAATGAGCTTAATAATTGACGTACACGCCCGCCAAATTTTAGATTCGCGCGGTAACCCTACCATTGAAGTAGAAGTATTAACTGAGAATGGCGCTTTCGGCCGCGCTGCTGTACCTTCAGGTGCATCAACCGGTATTCATGAGGCCGTTGAACTTCGCGATGAGGATAAATCAAAATACATGGGTAAAGGCGTGTTAAAGGCCGTTGCTAACGTAAATGATATTTTAGCTCCGGAATTAAAAGGTATTGATGTTTTTGACCAAAATACTATCGATGCATTAATGATTGAGATTGATGGCACCGAAAACAAAGGCAAAATTGGCGCTAATGCTATTTTAGGCGTTTCTTTAGCGGTTGCTAAAGCTGCAGCACAAGAAAGCCGCCAGCCYTTATACCGCTATATTGGTGGCGTAAATGCCAATACCCTGCCTATCCCGATGATGAATATCGTTAATGGTGGTTCTCACTCAGATGCTCCTATTGCTTTCCAGGAATTTATGATCATGCCGGTTGGCGCGCCATCATTTTCTGAAGCGTTACGTTGGGGTACCGAAGTATTCCACAACCTGAAAAAAATTCTGCATGACCGTGGTTTATCAACCGCAGTTGGCGACGAAGGTGGTTTTGCACCAACCTTTGAAGGTACCGAAGATGGTGTTGAAACCATTTTGAAAGCGATCACTAAAGCCGGTTACAAACCAGGCGAAGATATTTTCATCGCTTTTGACTGTGCTGCATCTGAATTTTACAAAGACGGCAAATACGATTATACCAAGTTTGAAGGCGAAAAAGGTGCTATCCGCACCAG
>NZ_JBFUKF010000600.1:0-2263 GCF_056400985.1 Mucilaginibacter sp. P4_G9
GTTCTGTAGACTATTTCAATAAATCAATCAGTGATCTGCTGTTTTACCAGGATATTGCGCAGCCAGCTCTTTCCTCAAGAATATACAGGAACCTGGAGGGTAATGTTATAAATAAAGGTGTTGAAGTTGGTTTAAACTTTGCCGCAATTCAGGGCCCTAAATTTACCTGGGACATAAGTTATAATATGACCTTGATTAAAAATACGCTTAAAAACTTTAAAAACTTTATAGTTACAGGAAATATTGATGGGCAGGGTTTGTCTGGGGCCTATTCTCAACTCATTACCAATGGCCAGCCGCTTTACACATTTAACGTTCCAAACTACGCGGGCTTAGATGCTAATGGTTTCGGTATTTACCCTCAGGGGATTGACGTTTCTTCACTACAAGGCAGTCCAAACCCTAAGTTTACAGCCAGCTTAACCAACAATTTCACTTATAAAAACTTCAACCTAAGTTTCTTTCTGAATGGGGCAACCGGTTTTTATATTTATAACAACACAGCCAATGCGTTCTTTTACAAAGGCAACCTTGTTAGTGGTCGTAACGTAACAAAAGATGTAGCAGCATCTAACGAAAATCCGCTTAACTCCGGTGAGGTATCAACCCGCTTCCTTGAAAAAGGCGATTTTTTAAGACTAAGCAACGCAACAATAGGATATACCTTCCCGCTTAAAGGAAGCAAAATTAAAACCTTAAGGGCATCTATAACCGGTCAAAACTTATTTCTTATCACCAGCTATTCTGGCTTAGACCCGGAAATTAACACAGACAAACAAAGAAATGACGTAGCTTCAAAAGGTATAGATTATACATCTTATCCAAAAGCACGAATATTCACATTAGGCGTAAATGCAAGTTTTTAAAAATATGAAAATGAAAAATATAATCTCACGAGCAATCATATGCGGCATAGTTTGTATAACTGCCGCGGGTTGCACAAAACTGGATGAGAAGCTTTACGGTTCAAAGTCAATAGCCGGAACCAGCGCTGGTTCTGCCGAGCTGGGTGGCGTTTATTCTCAATTAAACGGGCAAGCCGACCAGGCAAACACCYATGCATTGCAGGAGCACCCTACAGACGAAATGATGGGTCCGACCCGCGGTACAGACTGGGGAGATTTTGGTACCTGGCGTAAACTGCATACGCATACCTGGACGCCTACACATAACCAGATTAACGATACCTGGGATCAGTTAAATATTGGTATATTCCGTGCTACACAGGTTATTAGTAAAGCAAGTGACAATAATATTAAAGGCCAGGCAAGCTTTTTACGCGCCTACTTTATGTTCCAGGTTGTTGACTTGTACGGCCAGGCCCCTTTCCGCGATCCTAATGGAGCTACCTCAGATATCCCTACTGTTATGAGCCGTGCTGAGGCTACAGCCTTTATTATTAAAGACCTGGAGTTTGCCGAAGCCAATCTTCCTGCAACTTCTGCAAACATCGGCGTTGCTAACAAGATAGCGGCAGAGGCTCTGTTAGCAAAAGTGTATCTGAATAAAGCGGTGTATACTTCTGCTACTGTAGGCGGCCCTTTCACGTTTGCAAAGGCAGATATGGATAAGGTTATTGAATATGCCAATAAAATTACCGCAGCGGGTTATTCTCTTGAACCTGCCGGTAAATATTTCCAGGATTTTGCATGGGATAACTCAGAACAATCTCATGAAAATATTTTTGGTATATATAATACAACAACGAATGCACCGGGTTCTGCAAAAAACCGCTGGAGAATGGGTTTACATTATAACCAAACACCCGATGGCTGGAACGGCTTTACTACCCTTGCCGACTTTTATAATTCATTTGAAGCAACTGATGAACGCCGCGGCGTTGCGTACCCGGGTTTGACTGATAAAGTTGGTTTAAGAGCGGGTTTTGCCATTGGGCAGCAATATGGCCCCAATGGTAAGGTTTTAACTCAGCGTAGTGGTAAGCCACTAATCTTTACCCCCCAAGTGGATCTTAACTTCTCTACTGAAGCTCAGGGTATCAGGGTATTTAAATACTTCCCTCAGCCATCTGCAAACAATACGGTTAATGATGATAACTCGTCTAACGACTACGTAATTTTGCGGTACGCGGATGTGTTACTTGAAAAGGCCGAAGCTATTATGCGCGGCGGTACCGATCCGAACGGACAAACACCCTTGGCAATTGTAAACTTGCTACGTATACCTCGTGGTGCAAGTGCTTTATCATCTGTTGACGCAACAGTGATGCTTGCCGAAAGAGGCCGTGAGCTTTATTACGAAG
>NZ_JBFUKF010000601.1:0-2250 GCF_056400985.1 Mucilaginibacter sp. P4_G9
TAAAAAGTCCCGGCACAAAATGCCGGGATTTTTTGCTTTAACAGGGTTATGAAAATAGAAAAACCAAGAGTTGCCATACAAGGGATCCGCGCCTCGTTTCATGAAGAGGCCGCTTTAAGATATTTTGGCGAAAATGCCCAGATGATAGAGTGCAACTCCTTTAAACAAACATTTGAAAGTTTAAAGAACAGGGAAGCTGATTATGTGGTAATGGCTATTGAAAACAGCATTGCCGGCAGCATATTGCCTAACTATACCCTGTTGCTTGATTATGGCTTTCCGGTAGTGGGCGAAATTTACTTACCCATACAATTACACTTAATGGCATTGCCGGGTGTAAAGTTTGAGGATGTTAAATTCGTAACCTCCCATCCCATCGCCTTACGCCAGTGTGTTGATTTTTTTGACGAATATCCGCACCTTAAAATTGTGGAAAGCAGCGATACTGCCGCCTGTGCCAAACGCATACGCGACGAACAACTAACCGATACAGTGGCCATTGCAAATTCTCTTGCCGCCAGTCTTTACGGTCTTGACGTGTTGGAGCGTAGGATCGAATCAAACAAAAGAAATTTTACACGTTTCCTGATCCTTACCCATCACGATAACATGGAGAAGAAAAATGTAAATAAGGCGTCGCTTTGTTTCCAGGTGAGTAATAAAGTTGGCGCTTTGGCCAAAGTGCTTAATATTTTTGCCGAAGAAGGCTTAAATATGAGTAAGATCCAATCAATGCCCATCTTAGGTAAGCGTAACGAATACAATTTTTATGTAGATGTTGAGTGGGAAGAACAAAAACATTATGATAGCGCTATAAGACAGATCCTTAAATACACACAAAACTTTAATATACTCGGCGAATATGAAAGACACGAAGATGAGTTATCAGTAACACCTAAACCCCAAAGAATTGAGCGGGTACGGAGATATATCAATATCCGGCGCAACATTTAAGATCCTGCAGATCGACAACAATAATTAAAAACAAAAAATATAAAATAACCCCTGGGCTTAAAAATTAAAAAGCCCGACAAATAATTAAAAAGATGAAACTAAATTTAAACATACAGCCGCTTCATACCTGGATTAAAACCGGTAAAGAACCATTGGTAATTGCGGGTCCTTGCAGTGCCGAAACTGAAGATCAGCTGGTAGCCACAGCTCATTTATTAGCTCAAACCGGTAAAATCTCTGCTTTACGTGCAGGTATCTGGAAACCACGCACCCGTCCGGGAGAGTTTGAAGGTATCGGCAGTATTGGTTTAGAGTGGTTAAAACGTGCTAAAGCAGAAACAGGTTTGCCAACCGCAATTGAAGTAGCAACAGGTAAACATGTTGAAGAAGCTTTAAAAGCCGGTGTTGATATACTTTGGGTTGGCGCCCGCTCAACAGTTAACCCTTTCACCGTACAGGAAATTGCCGATGCCTTACGTGGTGTTGACGTGCCTGTAATGGTTAAAAACCCGGTAAACCCCGATCTTTCTTTATGGATTGGCGCATTGGAACGTATTAACAACGCCGGCATCACCAAACTGGCTGCTATTCACCGCGGTTTTTCATCTTACGAAAAATCAGCTTTCCGTAACGAGCCAATGTGGGATATCGCTATTGCCTTAAAAACTCTGGCTCCCGAACTGCCTATCATTAATGATCCAAGTCACATCTCGGGTAACCGCGACCTGATTGGTTACATATCACAAAAAGCATTAGATCTTGATATGCAGGGTTTAATGATCGAATCGCACATCGACCCAAGCGTTGCCTGGACAGATGCAAAACAACAGGTTACCCCTGCTGCCCTTGCCGACATTATAGATCACCTGGCTTTACGTAAACCAGAGATCCGCAATGCCGAAGTAAACGATAAACTGGCCGAGTTACGTAAACAGATCGACAAAATTGACGATTTAGTTATACAGAAAATTGCCGAACGTATGCAGATTGCTGATAAGATCGGTCAATACAAAAGAGATAACAACATTACCATTTTACAGGTTGGCCGTTGGGACGAAATCCTTCAAAAACGTAGCAACTATGCAAAAGCTTTAAAGTTGGGCGACGAGTTTACTGAGAAATTATTGGAGCTTTTACACGCCGAATCTATCAGCAGGCAAACAGCTGTCATGAACGCCAGCGAAGCCGGACAAGCAGCAGAAAAACTAACACACGCCATGGTTAAAGTCAAAAGTCAAAAGTCAAAAGTCAAAAATTGTTTATTCTTTTTTGACTTTTGACTTTAAGACTATAGAC
>NZ_JBFUKF010000602.1:0-2239 GCF_056400985.1 Mucilaginibacter sp. P4_G9
TTATAACAGGATATACAAAGAATGTGATAAAATTTTCCGGGAACACAACTTCCCCCTTCAGATGGACCAGATACCGGTTTTGATGGTCCTGTATTACTCAGGCGGGGCATCTCAAAAAACTATCTGTACAGACCTGGGGCGCGATAAAGCATCAGTTAACAGAACGATATCAGTTTTACTCAAAAAAGATTTTGTGAAGGTAATCCCTGATACCGTTGACAAGCGCAAAACCCATGTAAAATTGACAACAAGCGGCGAAAGTGTGGCAAAACAGGCTGACGCTATCCTGGGGAGATTCGACGCGGTGCTGTCTTCGGAACTAATAGAACAGGAAAGAAAAGAATTTGACAAAACAATGCAGAAATTAATCGGAATGGTTACACCCGGCTAACGTAACTATTCTTTCATCCAAAAAAACATATCAACAAAAAATGAAAAGAAGCTTTTTTCTTATGGGCATGCTATTGCCTGTACTCGGCTATTGCCAAAGTGTTGACAGCAGTAGTGTGCACAAAAAATTGACTACTACCGCACCCCTGCTGGGCGGTGTCTCCGTAACCAATAGTGTAGCCCCGGTTGATGCCGGCGGAAATACGTTTACCATACAGCAACCTATTGTAGACGTCGGTTTCCCTGTGTTTAAGGATTTTTCGTCACCTCATCCCATTTTAATAAAAACAGGCATCCGCTACCAGGGCCTTTTTCTTTCGGGCGGGCAAAATATAAGCGGCAACGAATTTCATTCCATCACCGTTCCCTTGCTGGTAAATTATTCGCTTTCACGCTCCACCAGTATCACTTTTGTGGGTTTGGCAACCATTGGCTCCGATTTTAAGCGAAGTATCGGTGCAGAGGATATTCTTTATACTGTTGGTGTGCGGGTAGGCTTTCGTCAGGGCAAGTCTTTCAAATACGGCATCACGCTCGTTTATACCAGCAACTACACCGGTAAGTTCCTGTTGCCGTTACCTGATATCGACTGGACGATCAGCAACAAACTAAGCCTCACGGGCATTATACCTGCCAGAGCTTCTTTAAAATATAAGCTGTCGGCAATGCAATCACTGGGAATTACAGCGTCACTCAACGGCAGCATGTACCGCCTGAACGGGGATGCGAAAGATCAATATATACATTTGCGGCAAAATAGCGCTGGACTCATTTATGACCTTAAACTTAGCAGGCGATGGAAATTGAACATGATTGCCGGTCATACTTTTTCTCAAAGGCTGGAAACATTTAATATGGATCAAAAAGTACCATTCGATGGATTCAGCAAATTAAACGACCGGATAGCGAATGTCGCCTATCGTCATAATTCATTTATATTCCAGGGTGGGCTTAGTTATGAGTTTTAAAAAGTCCGATAGTCTAAGGCTGCCCGATGCAACTTCCAGGAAATTCAACCATATTAAGGGCTATTTTTTTGCTCTTTTAAAGCCACAGTTTTTAATATTAATTAAAATTCATAATTGACACTGCCTGGCAGCGGCCTCGAGCTGTTTCTTACAACARGAAACCTAAAGAGTCAATCAAAATAGGTAGTAGGAATTTCTCTCCTCAATTTAAGAAGCGGTCTTTGAATTTATTTGGAGTAGTGCCTACTTCTTTTTTAAACAGGCGGGAAAAATAAGTTGTATTTTCAAAGCCAAGTAAATGCGAAATTTCCGATATATTCAGTTCGCCGTCTGTCAATAAATTTTTGGCTTCACCGATCAAAAAAAGGTGAATAAGTTCTAATGCAGTTTTTCCTGTTTCTTCTTTAAGCAGATCGGTTAAATAACGGGGAGATATATGCAGCTTTTCTGCCATGAAAGACACCGTGGGTAGCCCCATATTTTTCGTTTTTCTTTCTTCAAAATTAGCAGCGAGCAATGTATTGAACTTGGTAACGGTTGAACCGGTTAATTGTGTTCGGTGAATAAACTGCCTTTTATAAAACCGCTGCGCATATTTTAGCATGGAATCAATATGACTGATGATGATTGCTTTGCTATGTTCATCCGTATTGTTATTATATTCTTTTTCTATGCTGAAATACAGGTTCCAGATAATATTTTCTTCTGCAGGTGAAAGGTGTAATGCCTCATTCACCTCGTAGTCAAAATAACTGTATTTTTTAATTTCATTGTAAAGGGACGTTCCAGGTAAAAAGTCCTCATGGATGATGATTAAAAACCCCTTTTCCTCTAACTCCATATTTTGGAAAAACACTTTCTGCTGCGGTTTGATAAATGAC
>NZ_JBFUKF010000603.1:0-2229 GCF_056400985.1 Mucilaginibacter sp. P4_G9
ATATTACCCTTGTTTATTGCATCAATTATTGATTCAATATCAGTATAAGCAGTTAATAAAACACGAACAGGTAATGGATAACTTGTTCGTATTTCCTCAAAAAATTCAACGCCGCTTTGCCCCGGCATTCGCTGGTCGCAAAAAACGACTCTGATATCCGGATGATTACTAAGATAATTTAAAGCTTGTGGTATATTTACAGCTGTAAAAATCTGATATTCAATCCTCAACGATGCTTTAAAACCTACAAGATTTTCCTGCTCATCGTCTATATATAGTATTTTTATTTTTTCTGACATTATGCTAAGTATTTGATACCCATAATTGTAAAGCTCCTATTACTTAAACTACTTTATAATAAACATCGCTAAACCTTTATACCCATTAATTTAGCTTTATGTTGACTTAGAATTAAATATTATTGGTATCTGTAAAACTAATTCTGTCCCTTCTCCCGGCAAACTGTTCGCAAATATTTTCCCGTTGTGTTTTTTTACCGTATTATAGGAAATAGACATGCCTAAGCCCATTCCTTCTCCAACATCTTTTGTTGTAAAAAAAGGTTCAAATATCTTTTTTTGTGCTTCAGGTTCCATACCGATTCCATTATCTTTTATCTTTATTATTACATCGCCCTCATCACAAGTTGTTGTAATAACTATTACACCACCATCGTTTTCGCCAAAACGCTTCTGCACTGCATAAATGGCATTTGAAATAATATTTAAAAACACCTGGTTCAACTTGCCTGGATAACATTCTACAAGCGGTAAATCACCATAAATCTTAGTTACCGTTATTTTTTTTAGCAGATTATTTGCAATAACCATGGTTGCTTCCAGCCCCTCGTTAATATCTGCTTTTTTCAATCCGTCTTCATCCAGGCGCGAAAAAATTTTTAATCCCTTAACAATTTCGGCTGTTCTGCTGGCCCCCTCATTAATCCCTTTTATCAAATGGTTAATTTCAATGGTGAGATAATCAAAATCCAGCTCTTCCTTATACTCCCTGATCTGTTTTTCTTTATCAGCTACTGACAAATTAGATACGCCAACATTTTCAATAACGGCCATGGCCTCAAACACTAAATCAATATTTCGTTTTAAAGGCCTGATATTTGAGGAAACAAAGTTTATGGGATTATTAATTTCATGGGCTATACCTGCAGTCAGCTGACCTAATGAAGCCATTTTTTCTGATTCCACTAATTGCGATTGCGCCTGCTTTAAATCTTCAAGGGTTTTGTTCAGTTCCTGATTTGATACACTTAACGCTACGGTACGCTCTTTTACCTTTGTTTCCAACAGTACGTTTTGCTCTTTAACAATCCGTTCATTTTCCTTTAATGCTTTTAATGTTTCTTCCTGTGATTTTTCTTTCTCGGCTTTGAAAATATTTATCTTGTCTGCAAGGGCCAAAGAAAGTAATGTAACTTCAAAAGCGGTACCTGCCTGCATTGTATAATTTGTCAAATTATTATAGGGTAATATACCTAAATTACGCAATACAAATAAGATGATCCCTGTTAAAAACAATGTCCAGGCTAACAGGAAAAACCTTGCAGGCCTATATCCATTTAATGAAAGCTTAATGATAACAATATACACGCTAACCGTTAAGCATAAGGCACTAATGTCAATCATCCGATAGCTGATATGTGCATAACCGAGAAGCCTTACAATAATTATTATAGAATATAATAAGATTATAAATTTAAGTACCCCACTCATCACAGGCATTCTTTTTTTTATGCCTAAAAACGATTCGGCAAATAATAACAGAGATATGCCGGCCATTGCGGGGAAAATAATTATACCCATGTTAAACATACCCGGAGAATTGGGAAAAATAAACCGGTATGTATAACCCGATAATGAGGTTTGAGTAAGCCCGATTAATAATRTATAGGAAACATAGTATAAATAACTGATATCCCTGGTTGATATAAATACAAAACAATTATAAACCATCATAACCAGTAACACGCCTGTAAGCCCCCCCCATAACAGATCGTGACTAAGTTTTGATTCGGCTATTTTTTGCGGCGTACCTATTACTAATGGTAAAACCATTTGCTGGCTGCTTTCAACCTTCAGATAAAAAGTAGCTGTACTATCTTTTGGAATTTTAACATCGAAAAGAAAATCCTGGTGCTTATATTTTCTTTTTGCAAAAGGATTATTGTCGCTTAATGTTTCTTTATAAAAAACACCATTAACAGGATAATAA
>NZ_JBFUKF010000604.1:0-2222 GCF_056400985.1 Mucilaginibacter sp. P4_G9
AGACAGCAGCGAAAATACTTTACCCAGCATGGCAAACATAGGATAGCCCGGCTGGTGCGATACCTGGAGCCGGTAAGCGCAGGCTATAAATTCGCCGCAATCCCAAAAGCTAACCGATGGCTCTAAGGTTAAAACATAAGTGCTTAAGGATATTACCAGGCAAAGCCAGCCTAACAGGTTATTGATTTTATTGTACTGCATCATAAATAAGGTTGTAAAAGTTTTACCATATGTTAATGAGGTACAAGTTCGATGTAAATTGCGAAAATGTTATGCAGATTAACATCTGTTAACACCTTTTAACAGAATTTAACTTATTGATTTTAAGCAGGTAATGTGAAGAAGCTTGAGGTTGTTAATTGTGCTTTTTTAAATAATAAACTTTATCAAATAAATAGCGTATAAATGTTACGCTGTTATTGTTACGCTTACAGGTGTATGTATAAAATAGCTTTTAAACTATTGGACATAATATAAGTAAGATACAGTGACGAATTTTACAGAAACCATAGATATATTGATATTAATTTTAAGATAATTATTTTCTTTTTAATTATTATATTCACTCAATTTTTCTGATATAACAATTTAAACCTATGCACATCACTCAGCTTCATTTTATAAATAATAGTTGGAGCAGCTATTTTGCTGATCCTGAGTTTAATGCCGAAAGTTGCCAGTTGGTATTTGTTTTTGGCGCTCCCCAATTAATTATAGCACCAGAAGTTTTCAATTATCTCAAAATAAGTTATCCAACGGCCAGCATTGTTTTCGCATCAACCTCTGGCGAGATCATTGACAGTGAAGTTTATGACGATAGTATAGTTGCAACCGCTATTGAATTTGAAAAATCGACTATTGTCGCTACGGCTACGCATGTAAGTAACCATACCAACAGTTATGAAACAGGTAAGTATCTTATGCTGCAGCTTGATAAAAAAAACCTGAATAGTGTTTTTGTTGTATCTGATGGTACACATATAAACGGCAGCGAACTGGTTGCCGGTTTTAATGACACCAATCCGGGTAAGGTGCCTGTTACCGGCGGACTTGCCGGCGATGCAGCCCGGTTTACCAGCACATTTACCGGGCTTAACGCGGTGCCTTCGCAAGGCAATATTATTGCAGTTGGTTTTTACGGCGATAGCCTGGTTGTTAATCACGGCTCGAATGGCGGCTGGGAAGAATTTGGTCCGCAGAGAACGATCACTAAATCTGATAAAAATGTGTTGTTTGAGATCGATAATAAAAGCGCCCTTGATTTATACAAGGAATATTTAGGCGAGTATGTTAAAGAACTACCCGGCTCGGCTTTGTTATTCCCGCTATCATTGAGCACCGATAGTTTAGATAATAAAATGCTTGTGCGCACCATATTGAGTGTAAATGAGGATGAAAAATCAATGACCTTTGCCGGTGACCTGCCCGAAGGCGGCAAGGTGCGCCTCATGAAGGCTAATTTTGCAAAACTAATCAATGCCTCCTCGGCAGCAGCAACTGATGCAAGTGATAGTACATCTGCAACCGAGCTTGCCATCATGGTAAGCTGCGTGGGGCGTAAGCTGGTACTCAATGAACGTACCGAAGATGAACTTATAGCAGCTAAAGAAATGTTTGGTGATAATACTATTATCGCCGGTTTTTACTCTTACGGCGAGTTATCTCCTTTAAATAAAGGCTCCAACTGCGAACTACATAACCAAACCATGACCATTACCACTTTTACCGAGCAATAGTTATGGATTATCATCCCTTGTTAGATAAACAGATTAAAAAACTGTTTCCGGTGCAATACCTGGAAGACGATGCTGTTTTACTTTTTTTGAATGCCGTAAACACCAGTTTTAAAAATTTTGATAAGTCAATAAAACTGGCCGATCATGCTTTCAATATCAGCGAGCGCGAATATCTTTCGGTAACAGATAATCTTAAGGCGGAAAACGAGATCAGGCAGCGATCCATTTCGCAATTAAAAGAGGCGATTAAAACCCTCAGTCCTGATGTTGAACTAAAACTTTCTGATTCTGACGATGATATTATCCATATTATAAGCTTTTTGCAGGACCGGATAGCTAAAGCCAAAGAATTGGAGGCAGCCCTGATCAACTCAAAGGAATTAGCCGAAAAGGCTGCTATGGCCAAGGCGCAGTTTCTATCCATCATGAGTCATGAGATACGTACACCGATGAACGCGGTGATTGGTTTTACTCATTTGCTTATTC
>NZ_JBFUKF010000605.1:0-2215 GCF_056400985.1 Mucilaginibacter sp. P4_G9
GTGTTGCGCACCGTCAAAGTCCGAAAGACTCGGGCAAACCTTTTAAGGGAACAATCATTGCTATCAATGTGGTCAACTCCATAGCTGTTGCCACGGTACATGTTAAAATGTACGAGTTTAACTATGATGAGTTCCTGTCGTTTCACAAAATAGAAAACCGCTGGTTGATCGTTAATAAAATGATTACAGACGTGGCGGAATAAATTTTAACGTTATGTGGTACCAAACAAAAGCATCCCAAATACTGGGCATTCAATATCCTATCCTGCAAGGGCCGTTCGGCGGCAACCTGTCATCTGTTGAGCTGGTATCAACAGTATCTAATGCGGGAGGCCTTGGCGGTTACGGGGCTTATACACTAAGCCCGGAGGAGATAATCGCGATAGATAAGCAGATCAAAGCGGCGACCAACAAGCCTTACAATATTAATTTGTGGGTTTCGGATACGGATGCTGTGGATGGTACGGTTTCAGACGAGCAGTTTAAACAGGCCCAAACGTTATTCAAGCCTTATTTTGATGAGCTTGGAATTGCCCTGCCCGAAAAACCTGCTGTGTTTACATCCCGTTTTGAAAACCAGGTAGAAGTGATCCTTCACCAGAGGCCACCGGTATTTAGCTTTGTGTTTGGTATCCCATCTGCCGATGTTCTTGAACAATGCCGCAGGCTTGGTATTGTTACCGTAGGAGCCGCAACTACACTGGATGAAGCCATGGCGCTGGAATCAGCCGGGGTTGACCTCATTATCGCTTCTGGTTTTGAAGCGGGAGGGCATCGCCCATCATTCCTGGCACCGGCAGAATCATCTGCTACCGGGACTTTTGTATTGCTCCAGCTGATAAAAGAAAAAATAAAGACCCCGGTTATAGCCGCAGGTGGTATTGCTAACGGAAAAGGGGTTGCCGCAGCATTGGCGCTTGGCGCCGATGCCGTGCAGATTGGCACCGCTTTCCTGGCGACTGACGAATCAAATGCCACAGCAATTCACCGGCAAATGTTGTTTTCAGATGCGGCTAAGTACACTACCTTATCTCGGGCGTTTACAGGGAGGCTTGGCAGAGGAATAACCAGCCGCATTGCAAAAGACCTGGTGCATAAGGAAAAAGGTTTTCTTCCCTTCCCGCTGCAAACACAGTTTATGTCGCATTTAAGAAAAGCAGCTATAGAACAGGAAAAATGGGATATGATCCTGTTCTGGGGCGGACAAATAGCGCCGGTGCTGAAACATACAAAAGTCGCTGAACTGATGAAGTCCATAATCGAAGAAACCACAGCATATTTTGACCATTTAAATGCATAATATCATGAACGCTTCAAAAGTGTGGTATGTAACAGGGGCCTCGCAGGGATTGGGGCTAACTCTTGTAAAAAAACTGCTTGCTCAGGGCTACCGTGTTGCAGCAACTTCCCGGGATGCACGAGCATTGGGCCAGGCGGTTGGGCTGATAGACAGCGAGCGTTTTCTTGCGCTGGCTGTCGATTTAAATAACCCGGATTGTATTGATGAATCGATACGGCAAACGCTGGCTGCATTTGGACGGATTGATGTGGTAGTTAACAATGCCGGCTACGGAATGGCCGGAACAGTGGAAGAAATAGCTGAACAGGAGATCCGGAACATTTTTAATGTTAATGTACTTGCAATCATAAATGTGGTAAAAAGTGTTCTGCCGGTAATGCGCAGTCAAAAATCAGGCTATATTATAAATATCGGTTCGGTGGCTGGTTTTGTGGGTGCTCCCGGCTGGTCTGTTTATTCGGCTACCAAAGCTGCGGTGGCTGCTTTTTCTGAAGTGATTGCACTGGATATTAAAGAATTTGGAATAAACGTTACCGTTGCAGAACCATCAGGCTTCCGCACAGGCTTTTTAACCAAAAACTCACTTGCCCTAACCAATAGTAAAATTGTAGGTTATGAAGCCGTGAAAAATACGCAGGATCGTTACCTGTCTATGAATGGGCAGCAGGCAGGGGATCCGGATCGCGCAGCGGAAATATTTATCGAATTAGCAGAAACTCCGGAGCCGCCGATGCACTTGTTTCTGGGGAATGATGCCTATAACAGGGCTTCGGAAAAGCTGACGGCGATGTCTGCCGAATTAGAACAGTGGAAATCGACAACTACCGGCGCAGATTTTAAATAATGACCGATATTTAAATAAAATAACATCAGTAGCTTACCAACAAAAAATAGTTAATTTGAGCCGCCGGCTTA